>JBDTBI010000334.1:0-2797 GCA_039924215.1 Acidobacteriaceae bacterium | reverse complement strand
GGCAATCAGGTTCGACAGGGTGGGCTTCATCGCCATTCCAATGACGATGCCGACCACCCCGGCTGAAGCCAAAACGCTGGTGCCGATCGCGCGTACGCTGGGAATGGTGAGCAGCATAATCCCGATGGTCAGGACGATGATCACCATCTCGGCGATGCGCCGAAGCACCAAAGTTTGCGTCCGGATTCTCCGCGCTTCCAGGTTGTCGGAAACGTCCATGCGGTAGCGGGAGGCGATGATGTCGCCGAGGACTTCGGTGAGCAGGATGAAGACCCAGGCTACGGAGGCGATCAGTGCCAGGCCGACGACGTGTTCGGCTGACCGCTTTATCTCATACGGAATCGGCAGCGTGGGCAGAACGACAAGCACCGCCAGGAAGGGAAGAATCCATTTCGCAGGCCTTTTCCCGTGCTGCACCAGGGACGCTTCCACCACGCGCTTCGGGTTGCGCGCGATCCGCCTCAGCACAAAGAAAATAATAAAATGGACGATTCGCCCCACGATGATTGCGCCGATGACAGTGGCGGCTGCGATCAGCCAGTTTTGCCAATGTTGCAAAAAGTCCGAATAATAGGTCACTCGATACGATCTCCCTTTTGTATTGAAAATTGAGGCTGCAGGTAGGCGGATCGACCGCCTGAGGATGCTCAATTGGGTTGGATGCCTCCTCATCTGAGCGCGCAAGCTTTCAGGAGGCCTTCTACCATTCTGTTGTCCGGCCTATAGCCGATGCACGAATTTGCAGAGACTGCGGGCGACTCTCAACCGAGCAGCCGATTCGCTTGCGGAGAAGCGCCTGAAGGGTTTGCTATTTCACGCTTCTTCGGTACTTGCCGCTTTTGCCGCCCGACTTGCTTTGCAGTGCGACTTCGCGAATCACAATCCCCTTGTCCATGGCCTTACACATGTCATAGATGGTTAAAGAGGCGATTGAGGCTGCCACCATGGCCTCCATTTCCACTCCTGTGCTCCCTTCAGAGGATGCCATGGCACGAATAAAAATGCCGTTGGGCTGAATCTCCGTCACTACGTCCACGAAGGTGAGCGGAAGCGGATGGCACATCGGGATGAGTTCAGATGTACGTTTCGCGGCCTGGATCCCGGCGAACCGTGCGACTTCGAGCGGATTGCCTTTCGGATTGGCAGGGAGTGCGGCCAGCACCGCAGGAGAAAGTCCTACGAAGGCAGTCGCTTCGGCATGACGCTGAGTGACTGGCTTTTTGCCGATGTCCACCATGCGTGCGTGTCCAGCCGGATCGTAGTGAGAAAGCTTGCCCATAGCAACAGCGTAACAGGAGCCTTTTTAGTGCGGCAGCACCTGAACGATCTGATCTGCTTCCAGGACCGTGCACCCATCCGGGACAACGACATAACAATTTGCACGCGCATTCGCAGCCAGATCGCCAGAGCCCTGGGTCTGGATCGGACTCACGGTTGGAGTGGGCTGAGAAGAATCCTGATGCGCCGCTAGAAAGCGCGTGAGTCCAGGTTTGGAATGAATTGCAGTTGCCAGCTTTGCCAGGGCGGTTCGCGGCTGCCAGTGTCGTTCCCCAGCCAGTGCTGCCAATAGAGTCTGAACGAAGACGCGAAACGTGACCATAGCGGAGACCGGATTGCCGGGCAGGCCGAAGAAGTAGCGCTCTGGGCGACCTTTGCTGGCCGGCACGCGGCCGAAGGTCACAGGTTTGCCCGGTTGCATGCGTACCCCGGAAAAGAAAAACTCTGCTCCCATCCCAACGAGCACGTCTTTTACAAAATCGAATTTTCCCATGGAAACGCCGCCGGTCAACAACAACAAGGGCGCCGATTTCAAGCCACGGCGGATGCATGCAGCCAGGTCATCCAGCCGATCGAGCGCTGGGCGCTGGCGCAGCGGGATTCCTCCGGCTTGATGAACCAGGGCAGCGAGCGCATAGCTATTCGAGTTGTAGATCTGATGGGATGGAATGGGCGATCCCTGCTTACTTACATCAGTCCCGGAATTTTCTTTTGATGCGGAGGGTTCAACCAGTTCATCCCCAGTGGCCAGAATGGCGACTTTCGGCTGGATGCCGACAGCGAGTGAGGAAAAACCGCAGGCTGCAGCGAGCGCAATTTGTTCCGGCCCAAGACGCTTACCCGGTTCGAGCAAGCGGTCCCCTTGGCGAGCTTCGCTGCCCTGGGGGACAACGTTTTCTCCGGCATTCAGGCTGCGGCCAATTTGTGGCAGAATGAAGCGCTGCTGTTGCGTACGGTGGGCGTCCCCGTTGCGTTCTGTTCCAGAAACCTGTTGCACGTGCTCGACCATCAGTACGGCGTTGGCCCCTGGGGGCAAGCAGGCTCCAGTCATGATTTCGATGGCCTCTCCGGGACCGAGTGGAGAGCGTTCGGATAGCCAGGGTTCTCCTGCACGCAACTGGTATACGATTCGCAGCGGGGTGCCGTTGGCCAGGTCTTCCGCCCGCACGGCAAAACCGTCTCGAGTGACGCGGGGAAAGGGTGGCTGATCCCGATCGGCGAAGAGCGGCGCGGCCAATACGCGACCCAACGCCTGGGCGAGAGTGTGGCTCTGCGTTTTGAATGTGTGTGCAGCGAGAATGGCTGCGGATTGTGCTGCAAGGATGGAACATGCCTCGGCAAAGGAGACTGGAGGGATCTGCGCTGGATAGGAAGGACGTGACAGCGATTGATTTTTCTGCACGTGCATTCCCTCAAAAGTGCAAGCGGCTCCTACATGCAGTCAGGAGCCGCTTCTTTGCCACGATAGTACAGGAAGGATCGGCACGATCGACACAAGCGATTCCCCTTCCTCGCCTCT
>JBDTBI010000333.1:0-2652 GCA_039924215.1 Acidobacteriaceae bacterium | reverse complement strand
TTGATCTTACGGAAGAAACCATCCGTACCGAAATTTCGTCGATGGCGTCCGCGACCTGATCGACTTCAGCATCGGTGGCGCGCCCGTAGACCCAATGCGCGCGCAGCATCGCTTCGAAGACCACGCGAACGAGAACTAAGCCCGACGAAGATCGGCTTTGGTAGTAGAGAATGGTAACCGCGGAATGATGATCGAGCGCCAGACCGCAATAGCCCAGCGTGGTGGGCCAGTATGAATTGTGATGGATTTCCATTACGAGACGGCCAAAGTGCCCTACCTCCTGTGAAATGGAGTCGAGCATTTCAACGGATATACAGTTCGATGTATCGCGGCCAGGATTCCAGACGTGGTGATCGCCTCGGCTCGGCCAGATCGTGCTGAATAGCAATCCGTGCATAATATCGTTCCGGGTAACGGACAGTACCTTCATTCGTTCAACTTGCGCGCCAAGCGTCAGATATAGACTGCCTACGCGGTCCAGTTTCCAAGGGAGATCCACCGCCGCTACAGCGGCTTCTTCGCTACTACGGCCTCTGCTGAATCCTCCCCAGGCAAGGTGCGGAATCTGTACCCTCGCCGTCCGACTCTACCGAATGCGTCTTGATGACCTTTGGGCTTCGCCGTTCCCAGCCGGCTCGCCGCCGGCACCCGGCATCACTGCCGGTTCGTGTTCCTACAGTCGAAAGTTTGCTACACGCTTCTTGCAGCTTCACCTCGCTGCTACGCCTTACGGTTACCGTCATCGGTTCCGGTTGGCTCCTTTCATTTCATCTAACTGGATTCTGCCCATGCTGGGCACACTGTGTCTTCTTGGTGTTACAAAGGCGTCCTGACCTCTCTAGAGGTATCGCAAGCGGCGGCTTCTTCAACCACGTTCCCATTTTGATCCACCCGGAAGCCAAGCTGTCGCGCATCACCAAAGCAATCCAGAATTTTTCGGCGCGTCCGGCCAATGCGCTCCTCTTGCGCGGCGGTTAGCCGTTTTGGCGGGGCGAATCCTACGATCATCGGGTGCGGAGTGCGAAGGAGTCGGAAAAGATAGCCAAGTATATTAGAGAGAATTCGTTGTTACATCGGAATGACAGGCCAGGAGGCCTGTCCCACGGCTTGAGTGAACAGTACTGGACCTAGACCATGCTTTATTGGGTTATACCCCCAGAATTAGCTTCGAATTAGTTGACTATCACGCGCCATATTTCTTAGACTCTAAAAACCATCCCAGAACTCCGTTTGCTCAAACGGAAGTTTCAATGTTTTGCCACACACAGCTTGGAGGGTCTACAGGAGAAGTGCGCCTAAATGAAAAAACAGGGGATCGCGCTAACGGCACTCTCGTTCGCGCTGTTAGCTCCCGCGTTCGGGGAGATTCAGGACGACGATATCTACGTTTGCCGGGACAGCCGCTACAAAAAAATTCAGGAAGGAGTCAACGCCGCGCGACCCGGTTCCCGGATTCACGTTTGCGCGGGGACTTATGCGGAACAGGTAACCGTGGCCGTTGACGGGATAACCGTGCAGGCCGAAGGTAGGGCGATCGTGATCGAGCCGACTCCCGCTCAAGCGTACGGCTTCCGGATACTCGGTCAAAACGTCAACATCCAAGGCTTCAACATCACCGGTTTCAAAGATCGGACCCTCTCGGCGGGCATTTTGCTCGACCATGCGCGAGGCGCGGTGATAAGCGGCAACAAGGTTTATGGAAATTGTAACGGCGTTCTCTTAAACCAATCCCCGGGCGCGAGTATTGCAGGCAACAATCTGTCGCAAAACCCGTATCCAATCAGTCCTGTCGCGCAGCCGGGAATCCCGGAGCCGCCTGCCGGACAGACGCCAGCCAACTCATGCATTGTATTCGCGTTCGATCCAATTACCCAAGCCGCGATCGTGAGCGCCGATGGTTATGGTTTGAAAAGCGTTGCCAGCCGCGAACAAATCGTGAAAGAGAACACGGTGTCTCAGAATGGCGAGTGCGGCATCCAGTTGTCTGGCGATTCGGCCGGCTCGACCATTTCGCGCAACACGCTGTTCTTCAACACCGGTCAGCAGTTCACGCCGTGCGGAAATATCGATCTTCGCTCGGTTAGTGGAAGAGATGAAGTCATCGCGGTCGCCGGCAACCGCATCGACAACGGAACGAACGGCGTGATGCTCACCGCGAGCGATCGCGTCGCCGTGGAGGATAACGTCGTAACGCGGAACTTCCAAGGCATCCAGCTCGTATCGAGCAACCACAACTCCTTCAGCCGCAATAAACTCAATCACAACACCGTCGGAATTTTCATGACCGGGCAGTTCAACGAATTCGATGGGAATAACGTGGATAACAACGATAACCAGGGTATTGTGGTGTACGTCGGCGGTTGTCCCGATCAGTGCAGCAGCAAGGCGGGACAGGGTTTTAGCGACACATGGGCCAATTCGTTCCGGAATAACAGTGTGGAGAAAAACGGAAGCATGGACGTGTTCGATTTCTCTTCGATAAGCGGCACCCAATGCACGATGGACCCGGGCTGCAATACGAACCCTCCGGGACGGCCGCCGCCGCCACCGAACGTGCCGCCGGGAAAATATACGCCGGGAACTCTTGACTTCTGGATGCAAACCGACTGCGCTACCGCTACACCCGCTTCCATTTGCGCGAAGTGAGAAACG
>JBDTBI010000332.1:0-5352 GCA_039924215.1 Acidobacteriaceae bacterium | reverse complement strand
CGTACCCAGTGCGTTGGATACCTGGGTTATGGAAACGAACCGTGTTTTTGGGCCAAGCAGCTTCTCAAATTCATCGAGAAGGATTTGCCCATCTTCGTCAACAGGGGCCACACGCAGGCGCGCCCCCTTTTCAGCGGCCAACATCTGCCAAGGAACGATGTTCGCGTGGTGCTCAATCCAAGTGATGACGATTTCATCGTCCTTGCTGATATGTCGGCGTCCCCATCCCTGCGCCACCAGGTTGATCGCTTCCGTAGCGCCGCGGACGAAAACAATCTCTTTGCTGGAAGACGCGTTCAAAAAGTGGGCGACCTTGGCACGTGCATACTCATACGCATCGGTAGCACGTGCGGCGAGCTCGTGCGCTGCGCGATGAATGTTTGAGTTCTCGTGCTCATAAAAATAGGAGACGCGATCGATGACGCTCTGCGGCTTCTGTGTTGTCGCTGCATTGTCCAGCCAGACGAGCGGATGGCCATTCACTCGCTCGTGCAGAATCGGGAAGTCACGGCGGACAGACCCCACGTCAAATTGTTGGCGAACAAGCTTTAGGTCTGGTACTGCGTCGGGCTCATAGGTTGCGAAGTGTTTTGAAATTGGGGTAGAGAGCGGCTTTGAAAGCCGGCCGGCATCCTGCAAAAAGTAGAAGGAATTGGGCGACTGCGACGTGGCCATTGCAAGGTCTTCCCCTGGAAATGCAGGGGGAACAGAAAAAGATGGGAAAGACGGCTCAAAGGACGGAAGCGTGGTATCGAATCCCGGCATCGGAGCGGAAAATGGAGACAACGATTGCTCCACACTCATGTTTCGTGCGGAATACTGCGAGAAACCCGGACCTGAGGCTGGTATTGCGGCGATCGAAGCCATTGCAGCATCCTCGGAAGCAGGTAAGGCGCGGGTCGGTCTTGGAACATCAGGTTGGCTTTGAACATTAGCCTCGTTGGGGAGTTTGTCCGCGGAGGGTACAGCCGGAATTGAGGGGAGCGGTGCTCCGAACTGTGGCAATCGCGTTTCAAATGCGGGTGGGGTTACGGGCATTTCGACCGCAGGTTGCATCGGAAGAGGGGAAGGGGGTTGTCCCGGTAGCGCACGGAAGAACTCATTCGCCAACTGTGTGATGGCCGCGACATCCGGCAATCGTCCGATGGAGGGAGCTCCGATTCCTCCTGACTTTCCTAAATTCTCGGAGTGGTCCCGATCACTTGTATTCATGGTAATGTCCGACCTCAACGTTTTCGAGGACGCCGATCGCATCCGGGGTTAGCACGGCTGCTGAACAATAGAGTGAAATCAAATAGGAGGCGATCGAACTGCGATCCGTGCCCATGAACCGCACCGATAGACCCGGAGTCTGCTCGCCAGGCAATCCAGGTTGGAACAGCCCGACAACGCCCTGCTTCCGCTCCCCAGTGCGCATCAAAAGGATGTTGGTTTTGCCGGTGGCATTGACGGCCAACTTGTCGGTTGGGACCAATGGGATGCCCCGCCAGGTAAGGAACGGCGAACCGAACATGGTTGTCGTCGGTGGAGGAACACCACGGAGCGTGCATTCACGGCCAAATGCGGCGATGGCGCGCGGGTGCGCCAGGAAGAATGCAGGTTCTTTCCATATAAGTGCGAGCAGATCGTCGAGGTCGTCCGGCGTGGGCGCTGCCGCGCGCACCTTAATCTTGCAAGAGCTATGGATATTGTTAAGCAGTCCATAGCTTGCATTGTTGATCAGTTCGCTCTCCTGCCGTTCCTTCACCTTTTCCACTGCCAGTCGGAGTTGTTCCTGGATCTGGTTGTGAGGATGGCTGTACAAGTCGGAAACACGGGTATGGATATCGACGATGGTCGAAATGGCGCTTAGATCATACTCGCGAGGTTTCTCAACGTAATCGACAAAGCCTTCCGGTAATTTCCGTTCATCGCGCGTTCCGCAGGCGACCTCAATGTCTTCGTCATTTTTGGCCTGGTTGACGCGATAGATGCCTGACTCAACCGGGATCCAAGACAGAAGTTGTACTAGCCAGCGAGGTGTAATCGAGGCTAACTGGGGAGGAGTCTTGGTTACATTTGATAGCTGACGGGCTGCGGCATCGCCTAATGCGCGGCGGCTTTCACTTGTGGGCATGGACTTGCTCCTTATATGTAGGGCGAACGATCAATGGTGCACGAGCGGCATTCGAATTTGTTTTCGCTGTGATGCACCAACAAAACCATGCTTCAATGGTAGCGAACGGTTCAATTGGCTGGAATGAGGAAGTTGCGGTATTTGTGAAGTTTCTCGCTACAAAGAACGGATTCGCGGCAGAAAATGTTAATAACATAAAGCCATATTTCAGGATGGCCTTACCGGCTTGATTGTGGACACGGGACGGAGAGGCCGAGCGGAGGGTTTATGAGTGAATCGATAGCGGCCCATCTCGATGAGATCGACTGCGGGATTTTGGCAGAACTCCAAGCCAATGCGCGTTTACCCTTTGCTGAGTTGGGGCGTCGTGTCGGGTTGTCCACCCCAGCAGTCATCGAGCGCGTACACCGGCTGGAAGAGAACCATGTGATTCTTGGTTACCGGACTCTTGTCGATCCGGCCAGGGTTGGACTTCCGGTGCGCGCGTTCGTAAAAGTTACTGTGGCCGGTGATCGACTGGCAAAATTCGCGGCTCTAGTCCGCAACCTGCCCGAAGTATTGGAATGCCACCGTGTAACCGGCGCCGAATCCTTTATGGTGCAGGTGGCAGTTCGGGATGTGGCGCATATGGAGGAGGTTATTGACGCGATGATGCCCTACGTGGCGACCAACACTTCCATGATTCTGGCTTCGCCGGTTCCGTGGAATAAGATACTGCCCGCTGTTCGCTCCGCTCAAAAATCGCGAGTTCGCAAGTCAAACGAGCATTGAAGGAGACTACTTCTCCAGCCTGTGCGGATGAGCGAGTGGGATTTAGGCACGCGAGGAGTCCAGTGCAGGAAGCTCGCGGCTAAAGCCACGACACTTCAATGGCACATCGCCTAATTTTCAGGCCGATTCGATAAGCCCGGCCCGCACTTGGTGGGCCTGAATTGCGGCATTGATATCCAACGCCACGGCTAGCGCGGCGCGGCCATCTAGTGCGGAAACCTCAGGCTGAGAACGTTCTCGAACGGCACGGAGGAACGATTCCAGCTCAAGTCGCAAAGGCTCCCCGGAAGGGACCTCAAGCTTGCGTAACGCAAATTCCGGAGTGGGATGTGAGGTCGCAGCGGGCTGGAAATGGGCCGCTTCAGAAGATATCGGGACGGGTGGAGGCTGAAGTGCGGGAACATCAATGCAAAGGACGTCCTGACGGGCGTAATCGATGGAAATGTATTGATGCGGCTGGAAGAATCGTACCTTGCGAACTCGTTCCGTACTAATGCGGCTGGCGGTAAAGTTTGCGACACAGCCAGATTCAAATTCAATGCGTACATTCGCGATATCGACCTTTGGAGACAATACTGCCAAGCCGACTGCATGAAGATCGCGAATCGGCGATTGCGTCCAATGGAGAACGATGTCGAGATCGTGGATCATCAGGTCGAGCACGACATCGACATCGATTGCCCTTGGAGTGAAAATACTGAGTCGATGTATTTCAAAAAAAAGAGGTTGACGCAACAGTGGCCGCACGGCTCGAACTGCTGGATTGAAGCGCTCGAGATGGCCTACCTGGAGGATGCAGTTGTGACGCTGCGCCAAACCGATTAAGTCGTCGGCCTGTTCGGTAGTGGCGGTAAAAGGTTTCTCCACCAGCACGTCCACACCGGCGGCCAGAAGTTGGGATGCTACAGATGCATGCAGCGATGTTGGTACTGCGACAGAGGCAGCATCCGGCCGTGGGTTCGAAGATAGTAAAGCGTTTATAGAGGGGTATACCGGGAGTTGATACTCCGTAGCCAGACTGGCGGCAAGAGACGTATCAGGCTCCACGATCCCAGCGAGATGAACTGGTGCTCCGGCGTTTTCGAGTGCTTGCCACACGCGTAGATGATTGCGGCCAAATGCACCGGCACCAACAACGACGATTCGTGATGGGGGCAGCTTGAGCAAGCGGACGGCGCTACTTTCCTTCGACTGCCCGCAGACAACGCGAGTAGAGGTCCAGGAGATGGCCTACCTGATCTTCGGTCTTAGAGCTTCCACCGGCAACGAATCCAGCCGATGGTGCGGTTGGACGGCCGACGCTGGCGGTGACTGCGACGAACTTCAAAAGATCCAGAGCGATGTCCTCATTTCGACGGGCACCCGTGCCGATTGGGTTTTGTTCCATATTTGATCATTCCTCCAAAGTGCGATGCTAGCAGATCATGCCTGTGAATGAGATGGGGTCGGAAATAATTCTGCAATTAGCATGCCACAAGGACGCCTTTCAAAATTCAGAGAGAACGTAGCAAACGCGGCCCACAATGTAATCCGCCGGTTGCTCATTGACGGCGACCTCGATGAGCCGCACGGGGACATGGTGACTTCGAGGGCGAAGAATGAGTCTATTCCCCTCCAGCTCCAGGAAACACAGGTGTAGCGCGTTCGAGACATGGACGGCATATATCGAGGGTGACTGCGTCCGGTACAGGGCCAGAGAATTGTAATGGCGGTCAATGACAGTAACGAAGTGTTGGCGCAACAACGGTTCCATGGCGGCAGCCTGCAATGCATCCACGCGAATCGCGACAAAACGCTGCCAAAGGTCCTTTCCTGAGCCGTAACGCTCTTGAGAGGAACGGAGTATGCTCTCCGGCATCTCAACCGTATCAAGGATCTCTGAGGGCTTAATCCGGGCGGACAACGCAGCTGCAGTATGAGTGACAACCGCGATGGGCTGAGTCAACGAAATGGTATGACCAAGAGCACGGACTCCAGATAGGGTGTCCGCCGGGATGAGGTCCAGAATGGACAGATTCTCCGCAGCCAGCACGCGATCCAGGCCTTCAAGGCTAAGAGAACGCTTTCGATTCAGAAAATTTGAAATATGAGCTTGCTGAAAATTTGTAGCCCGCGCCAGGGTGGAACCGGTTAGGGTTCCGCGATCGATACGGCGAAGAATTTCAAGGCGAAGGTTTTCACGAAGCGCCTCAAATTTCATATTTGCACTATAGCATCAAGCCAATATCGCGATCTACTTATATCTCCATGCTAATCGGCATGCCTGCGCTTCACTATTGGTGATTTTCCCATTATGAATCATGTAATTATCAAGAAGACATTTTTATATTGACATATTTGAAATATTCGTAGTATTAAAGCGAGACCATTCTAGAAGCAAAATGGGCAAAAAATGCTGACCTCTCCTCCCACTTCCAGGTCAACACGATGAAATATCTTCGTAAATTGTTCGTTGCTTCATGCGG
>JBDTBI010000331.1:0-6811 GCA_039924215.1 Acidobacteriaceae bacterium | reverse complement strand
TTACGAAGCCGGCAGACGTGTCATCGTATGAAAGCCACCAGCTATTGTGCAGGTCGCTGTAACTCAATCCCTGCGAGTAAACTTGCCCGCTGCAGGTCAGAGTCTGTATAAGGCACGCCCGCTCACCCGACGTGCTGTTGCTGACATTCTGCGTTGCGGAAGTGAGAACCTGTCCAGTCAGCGTCCAGCGATTCTTCAAGCGCGCACGATAATCAAAGCCGCCTACCCGATTGAACGAGTCCTGGTATTCCCGGTCCGCATAGATGATGCCGGCGTCCGACAGTGAACCAATATCACGATCTACACGCGCCAGATACACATGCGCACGGGTGCCGTATTCAGGATTCCCTGGCGGAACCGCGTGGCCCGGTCCACGATCATCCACACCTAGGACACCGAGTGCCCAAGGGCCCAACTTTCCCGTAAGCCGCGCTCCAAACTGGGGCAGAACGACGCTGTTGCTGTAATACAAACTGATCGGCGTCTGGAAATAGCTGCTGTTTTCAATGAAAAACGGCCTGACCTCTGCAAAGTAAGGGGGGAAACGTTGATTCGGCGAGGCCGGATTATCAACGCCCACCTGGCTGAAATCGGGATTGAACGTGGTGTCCAGTATCAGGCTATTGTGCAGAATGAACTTCGCATCCATTCCGGCATAGCCCTGGATATGCTTATGCTTGAAATGGGGGTTGTTTGGATCGATCGTATCCAACTGGCGCAAATTACGAGCGAGCACATACGGCTCAAACTGCCAGTTTTGGCCGTGCGCGATGTTCATAAAGCCATCGGCGGCGATGTCCTGAGTGAGAAGCCCAGCCACATTATGCGTACTGCGTGGCCAGTAAAGGGACTCATTCTTATGCGTTATAAAGCGCTCCAGGATAATGCCCCAGGTTCGCATCTGGTTCGGAGCCGCCTTCGCGAAATACAGGCTTGCAAATGGAATCCGCATCAAAGCTACATAGCCAAACGGAGTGCGCTTGGCCCAGGTATCCCATACGGTATCAAAGGAAAAGTCGGTGCCCTCCTGCTCGCTGTAAAGAGCATCTGATTGAATACCCAAGGCATTGGTTTGAAATAGGAATGCGCGCCGCTGATCGTGAAACGTGTCCAGGTAGACTAAGACGTTATCGTCGTCCCCCGTAGTATCCCTGGCAAGCATGTGGGACCGTATGAGTTTCGGGGTTTTGTCATGACAGACAAAGGCTACAAAAAAATATTTCCGTGTATAGCCCAAATATGCGACCGTCGGTTCGGTTGGGGGCTTACCATCATCGGGATTCCGTTGAATAAAATGGCTTATCCGGAGCATTTCCCGCGCGGCGGCGGAGCGTGGGCGTCCCGTCAGGAAATCACTGAATTTAGGCTCGACCTCGAGGCGCGGTATCGTGACATGCTGCGGATGGCGTACAGTTCGATGCATGGAAAGATGGGGTGACCGTCCTGGAGCGGAAGGCAAGGAATCAGCGGATACAGATTCTGACGCCGAACTTCCTTTACTGCCGGCAGCGAACACAGGGAAGCATGCGCACTGAAGCACCACGAGCAGCGCCAAAATCCCTGAACTCCACGAACAACTCTGCATCAAGCGGAAGGATAATCCTTAGGTGGATGATCGAATAGAAACCAGATTCCATTGTAGGGGACGGTTTCGCAAACCGTCCCCCCTAGTCCCACAGAATTAGACACGCTTTATTGGACGAAGTTCCGTGATGTATGAGACAGCGAGACCCAAAAGATGCTCAAAAAAGCTGACTTTGTTTGCGAGGCTGTTCCAGTCCAAAGTGCTGGTACGCAAGCCGGGTGGCAACGCGTCCACGTGGCGTGCGGTCGAGAAAACCGATCTGGATTAGAAATGGTTCATACACTTCTTCCAACGCATCCTCTTCTTCCGCCAGAGCTGCGGCCAGCGTGTTCAGGCCGACAGGGCCACCGTCGTATTTATCGATGATGGTGCGCAGGAGACGGCGATCCATTTCATCGAAACCGTGCGCATCGACTTCCAGCAGGTCCAGCGCAGCCATCGCGGTACCGCGATCAATATGGCCATCTGCGCGTACCTGAGCATAATCGCGAACGCGGCGGAGCAGACGATTGGCGATGCGTGGTGTGCCTCGGCAGCGCATCGCAATTTCCGCCGCGCCATCGCCGTCGATGGGCACATTTAGAACTTCCGCAGAGCGATGCACGATGATGCGCAATTCTTCATCGGTATAAAAATCCAGGCGCAGCAGAATGCCAAACCGCGCCAGCAGCGGTGACGCCAGCAGTCCAGGCCGTGTGGTGGCTGCGATGAACGTAAACGGATTCAGATCCATCACATGCGTGCGCGCGGCGGGTCCCTGCCCGATGATGATGTCCAGCTTGTAGTCTTCGAGGGCCGTATACAGCTTTTCCTGCAGGGCCGGCTGCAACCGATGGATCTCATCGAGAAACAGCACCTGACGTTTCTTAAGATTGGTCAGAATGGCGGTCAGGTCGCCCTGAATCTGGATTGCGGGGCCGGACGTTTGTTGGAAGCCAACCCCCAGCTCATTGGCAATAATATTGGCCAGCGTAGTTTTCCCGAGGCCGGGAGGGCCCGAAAGCAAAACGTGGTCAAGTGCCTCCCCGCGATTGCGGGCTGCCTCGAGCGCAATCGATAACTGTTCTTTAGCTTTGCGCTGCCCAATGAACTCATTCAGCCGCTGTGGGCGCAGCTTCAAGTCGAGTGCGAGGTCATCCTCCACCGGCTCCGCGGAGACAATTCTGCTGGCTGGGTTGTTCAAGTCCATGCAAGCGCATGGTATCGCGAGCGACGAAGCGACGCAATGCGGGAGTCTGCCTGCGTCAAAAGTTGGCCCAACTACTGGGCTCTTTTGTTAAGTTTCTGGACAGACACGGTTCCATGAAACGGTGGCAGCCATGTCGCGTAATGAACTGGGGGGAAGTCAGTCGGAGCATAACACCCAGGCGGTGGAAGTTCCGCGGGATCTTTGAGCCCCGGAAAAAAGACAAAATATTTTGGGTAAATTTTGGTTGTGAATGCCGTGAATCCGTTGATGCATTCGCCGGGCAGCTTACTCAATTTAGGTGGGTCAGGGGTATACGCCCCAGCAGGAATTTTTATCCTTGAATCATTGATATGGCCTCCGTTTTCAACCTGAATCCATCCATCACTCGCCATCCCAGCGTGAATGGACTTTCTCGCGACTCCTGTGCTTTCAACCATTTGAACTGTATGTACCAGCGCTCGACACTCCGCAAATAGATCATGAGTGCTTCCAACGGTGTAGACCGAGAATATCGTTAGTGCGGCCACGCTAGCGACCTGGATTTTCGCCGTGATCCGCTCCTGATACAGCCGGAGCAGAACAATTATCGCGATAGGGAACAAGCCCAACAGATACCTATCCTGGATGAAGGTAAACGTAGCCCTAGGCATCAGCAACAGGACATAGCTCGCTGAAAATGGGCCTACAATCCAAGCCAGATCGTGCCATGAGGATGATCGACTACTAAAGCTGCCCTGGTTCTTCCGCCTTTGGAACGTCAGGTGTTCCAACAAAATAAACGCGGGAGCTATTACGAGCAAAGAAACCCCTAGCGTCATCCAGATTTTCGCACCGCTGAGAGCCTGTGCCTCTAAGAGAGCGACGAGCCAAGGCATCACCCAATGATCAAGTACCCCCCTTCTATACAGGACGATTGCAAGCATCGCCAGTCCTGACATAGCCCCGGCAAATCGCAAACAAGCACCTCGATCTAATCGGCGCACGGTCAGTAGCCACGCGATGGAAATGGGAAAGATGACAAGGAGAAGACACAAGAAAGTTTTCAGAAGCTGTGCCGCAAGATGGACGAGCATCCTGCCATGTATGGGTCCAGCGATGATATGTTCCGGTTCAGAATACGGTTGCCTATTAAACCAATGCAGGCAAGCCAACACTCCGATCAAGCTTCCAACCCAAAGTAGGATTCCAGCGACCTTCATGCCAGACCGTTCCCGCAGGAGCCACGCGGTCGAGGGCACCATGATGAGAGCTCCAAGCCATGCGATTTGACGCACCGTTCCGCCAGCCACGTTCACCAACATGGCGGAACATAGCCAAACAAGAGCGGACCAATCGGTCCGAGCCGCAACAGCGCGCTGGCACATGTATATGCAAAGCAGAATCACCAACAGTCCGGGCACATCCGACATAAAACTTGCTGCCATGGGCAGAAAAAGAGGGGAAAGACCCATTGTCAGAGTGCCCAGAACCGCGTTTTCGCGATTGACCCCAAACCGGCACAGTATCTGATGAAATAGATACACAGATGCCATTGCGATCGGCAACATTGACAATCGCACGACAGTGAAGGAGAAGCCGAAAACCTTGATAAAGATGGAGCCCCAAGAGACTTGCCATCCCAGCATCGCGGTTGCCCATCCGTTGTAGTAGAAATGCCCTGTGCGTGCGAACTCCAATGCTGTTTTGGTGTATGAGAAGTCATCGCCGAAAGGCATGTTTGCGACGGGGTTTGCTGCCAGCACAGCAGCGAGGACGATTAAGGCACATAACAGAGCATTCCGAGTCGAACGCGGCTGATCGCTTTCTATTGAGCCGCATCGTATTCGGCACACCGGGAGCGATCTTCGCTTCCACCATCATCTCTCCATTTCAGCGATTAGGTGACTGGTTGCTGTATTTGAGTTTCTGGACATACACAGTTCGACGAAATGGCGGTAGCCACGTCGTGTAATGAAGCGAGGGATAATTTGCCGTGACAAAACACCAAGACGGCAAAGGGTAGGGGTCGTTTTTGAACCAGGGGAAGAGAATGAAGTATTTAGGGGTGATGATTGGCGCAAACTTTGTAAATCCGTTCTTGCACTCGTCTGGAACCGAGCCGAGAGGATTGGGATTGTATGCCCCTGCAGGTACTTGTATCCGCGACTCATTAATATGGCCGCCGTTTTCAATCTGCACCCATCCATCATCTGCAAATCCGGTTTGAATGGATTTTCTCGGCACACCCGAATTTTCAACCATCTGAAGCGCTCTCACCTGAGCACGAGACTCAGCGAAAAAGTCATGCGTGCCCGCAATAGAATAAACCGCGAATACGGCGAGCATGACTACGCTGATTCGTGGGAGTTTCGCGCTTACATGTTCCTGGTACAGCCTGAGCAGAACGACAATTGCAGCGGGAACAAGACCTAGCAAATATCTGTCCTGAATTTGGTCGAAGGCCCCTCTTGGCATCAATAGCAGAAAATAGCTACATGAAAATGGAACCAGAATCCAAGCCAATTCCCGCCACGATAGTGTGTGCCTGGCACCGCTGACCGGCTTATTCTCCCTTCGAATTGCCAGCTGTTCCACCAAAATAAGCGCAGATGCAATCACCAGCAGAGAAATGGCGAGTCGAATCCACAGAACCATCGCGACAGGGGTTCCGAACATACCCGGCGTCAGGCTGGATTGTTCTGCCATAAGAAACAAGAGCCAAGGCATCATCCAGGTATCGATCCTACCCGCCGCAAATGCGAGAATTGCAAGTGCAATACACAAGACCATTACAGCGGTAAATTGAAGCCATGCGTTGCGCTTCAATCTGCGCGCGGTAGGCAGCCAGGCGACAGAAATCGGGAGAATGAGGAGAAAAAAACATAAAAGCAACTTTACAATCTGTGCGACCAAATGGATGAATATCATGGGATGAAAAGACGCCCAGATCAGGTGCTCCGGCACAGAATATGGTTGCCGGTTAAACCAATGCAGACAGGCCATTACTCCTATCAAACTGGGTACCCACAGTACAATTCCAGCAATTTTCATACCGCGCCGTTCGCGCAGCAGCCAGGCAGTCGAAGGAACTATAACCAGCGCTCCAAGCCATGCAATCTGGCGCACCGTTCCGCCAGCCACGTTGACCAGCGTTGCACAACATAGCCACAAGATCGCGATCCTGTCACTTGGTGTTTTGACCGCCCGCTGACACATATAAATACAGATAAAGAGGACGAGCATTCCGGGAATATCGGTCATGAAGCTCGCGGCTGAGGGCATAAAAATTGGAGACAGCGCATATGCCAAGGTGCCGAAGTCTGCGTTTTTAGAGTTGATCCCAAATCGTCGCAATATCTGATGGAACAGATACACAGTTGCGGCATCAATGGGCAGCATGGAGAACCGCATCGTGGTAAAGGAAAACCCGAATGCTTTAATAAAAAGGGCACCCCATGGAACCAACCATCCCAACATCGCGGTTGCCCAACCGTTGTAAAGAATGTGTCCAGTGCGCGCAAATTCCAGCGCAGTTTTGTCGTAGGAAAATCCATCGCTGAAGGGCATGTTTGCGACGGGGTTTGTTATGAGCACAGCACCAACGACAATTAAAACGCATAACAGAGCGTTCCGAGTCGAACATGGCTCGCCATGTTCAACACGGGCTAGCGTAGCTTTCAGCGTCTCGACTGTGCCGCTCGCTTCATCAATGAGATCTTCTGCCATTATGGTCCGTTGCGTTTGACCGATCGAGCCATGTTACGGCCCAGGCGGACACTCTCCGCAATCCCTCGATCTTCCGGGTAATAGAAGCAAGTATCGGCAACCTGCAGGCCATGGATCGGGGTCTGCACAGGTGGGATTTTCGCGGCAAAACCGGGCTCGCAAACAGGCTGTCCGTGTTTGAGGCGCGCCATTTTAAAGTCGATGATGTCTTCCGGCTTGAGCGCTGGATTGATGCGCTGAAGGCAGGAGAAGGCTTCCTTGCAAAGGCCGTCGTCCGGCCAGGAAAACTTGGGGTTCGTTATCGGCATGTAATACGGGACGTACACGATATT
>JBDTBI010000330.1:0-3672 GCA_039924215.1 Acidobacteriaceae bacterium | reverse complement strand
TGGCGTCCGCGGGAATCGACGTGCGCACGATTCGGGACGTGACCCCGGTGCCGCACAACGGATGCCGCCCACCGAAACGCCGTCGGGTGTAAGGAAACCGGCAGGTGGAAGCTACGCTACGCGCAAGCGAAAGCGTGTACACTAAGAGACTGTGGCTAAAGCGGATATTTGCTGTGGCCTGTCTTTCTACATATCAATGCAATCTGCGGATCGGGACGAAGGGTTCGATACCTGTAAACCGATCGGCCTCTGAATCAAGGAGATTTTCGTGGCACGTTATACCGGACCTGTCTGCCGTCTTTGCCGTCGCGAAGGCATTAAGCTTTTTCTAAAGGGTCCCAGATGCTTTTCCGACAAGTGCGCGATCGAGAAACGGAACTTCCCTCCCGGTCAGCATGGCAAGGACCGCAAGGCAAAAATCGTTGGCTATGGTTTGCAGTTACGCGAAAAGCAGAAGGCCAAGCGCATGTACTTCACGCTGGAAAGCCAGTTTCGCGCCTATTATGAAAAGGCCAATGCCGCATCCGGTGTAACAGGCGAACTGCTCATCCAGCAACTGGAGCGCCGCCTCGATAATGTTGCGTTCCGTTTAGGATTTGCGACCTCTCGCCGTCAGGCGCGACAGGTTGTCCGTCATGGCCACGTGGAAGTCAACGGTCGCAAGGTCAACATTCCTTCCTACCAGGTCAGCATCGGCGACGAGATTCGAGTTCGTGAAGGCAGCAAGGCGTTGCCGGTGTTTGAGGTGGCACGCGATTACGGTGGATCGGGAGCAGCACCTACCTGGCTGACCATCGACCGTCAAAACCTGAGTGGCAAAGTACTGTCCCTGCCGAAGCGCGAGGACGTTCATCTGCCAGTCAATGAGCAGCTCATCGTGGAACTGTACAGCAAGTAAACGCCGCAGTTGAGCATCTTCGATTGTGACATACCGCGATCAGCGGCAAAACACCTAAACCGAGGAGAACAAGCACGGCCGTTGCAGAATGCTTCGCGACGTTCGCTGTGCAGGGAGCAAGGCAAACTATTATGTTATGGCGTGGATTTCAAAAACCGAAACGTCTGTCAGTCGATCTGGAGACGTTGACTGAGAAGTACGGCAAGTTCAGCGCGCAGCCATTTGAACGGGGCTTCGGCACAACCATAGGCAACGCGTTACGGCGTGCTCTCTTGTCGTCTGTAGAAGGTGCGGCCGTCACGGCGGTGCATATCGAGGGCGTACTCCACGAGTTTCAGTCGATTCAGGGCGTCGTGGAAGACGCGACGGACATTATTCTGAACCTGAAACAGGTCCCGTTCAAATTGAATGGCGAAGGTCCAAAGGCCATTTATCTGCGCGCGGACAAGCCCGGCATTGTTACATCCGGCATGATCGAAGCCGACAGCGACGTCGAGATCCTCGATAAAAATGTCTACATTGCCACTGTCAGCGAGGGCGGAAAACTGGACATGGAAATGCGTCTTAAACGGGGACGCGGCTATATTTCCGCCGACAAAAACTTCGATTCGGATCTCGGCCTCGGTTTTATCCCCGTCGATTCGGTCCATTCGCCGGTACGCAAGGTCAATTACACGATCGAGGCGGCTCGTCTGGGTCAGATCACAGACTATGACAAGCTGACGCTGGAGATTTGGACGAATGGTTCAGTGCTTCCAGTAGACGCCATTGGCCTGGCAGCCAAGCTGCTGAAAGACCATATGAGCATCTTCATCAATTTTGAAGAAGAGTTGGAAGCAGACGCTGCGGCAGGGTTGAATGAACCCTTGATCCGCAACGAAAACCTAAACCGCTCCGTCGAGGAATTGGAGCTATCTGTCCGCGGATACAACTGCCTGAAGAACGCCGGGATTCAGACCATTGGAGAACTGGTCCAGAAGACTGAGGCAGAAATGCTGAAGACGAAAAACTTCGGCCGCAAGTCGCTGAACGAGATCAAGGAAATGCTGGCGCAGATGGGACTGTCTCTGGGTATGCGCATAGATGACAGTGGCAATCCTGTTCCGGGACCGACGAGCATTCTGCCGGCTGCCGTCCTCAGCAGTATTGGGCATCGTGATGTGGATGATGAAGAGGATGACGAGGACTTCGATGCCGATCTTCTCGCTCCTCAGGAAGAACCAGAGAACTTCTAACCGCAAATGACCGCGCGGTATGCCTCTGCGGAGGAATACCGCGCAGCACAGATTGATAGAAAAAGAGAGATTTGTCATGCGTCATCGCAAAGCAGGGGTCAAACTTGGAAGGAATACCAGCCATCGCCGCGCCATGCTGCGCAACCTGGTGACCTCCATCATTCTTGAGGATCGCGTCCAGACTACCGTTACCAAGGCCAAGGCTGCGCGTCCCCATGTGGAAAAACTAATTACGCTTGGGAAGCGTGGCGATCTTCATGCGAGGCGCCAGGCACTTGCGTATCTTCAAACTCGAGATGCCGTTTCCCGTTTATTTGAGACGGTTGCACCTCGCTATGGAGACCGCAACGGCGGGTATCTGCGCATCGTCCGTAGCGGCTTTCAACGCGGTGATGGAGCGGAGACAGCTTTTGTTGAGATGTTGGGCGTTGAGAAAATCCTGGAAGAGAAGCGGGAGAAGCGTGCGGAAGCGAGAACCAAACGTCGCGAGACTATGGACAAGGCCATGGAAGCACAGGATGAGCAGGGCCCTCCAAGCGATCCAGCCCAAAAGTAGTTACAGACCGATACATCCAATCTTAGCGGTACGGATTCACTTCGTACCGCTATTTCTATTTGCCGCTCACACTCCTAGATCCTGCTCACATTCTTAGATCCAGGTTCAAACAGGACAAGCATCGCAGTCCTTTTGTTGTGGCTGCGCGGCCTCGCTTTGCACGATGTATTCAATCAATGGGCGAACGTTGCTGGCCTCGGCAAGAAAGGCGTCGTGCCCGTGATTGGAGTGCAGTTCGATGTAATTGCATACCGCGTTTGTGTCCTGAATGCGTTCCGCCAGCGCGTGCACGTCGGCTGCTGGAAAGAGCCAGTCAGCGGAAATGCCCACGAGCAGAAGACGCGCCCGGATTCTCTGCAAGGCCTCCGTCTCGTTTGAATATCCACGCGAGAGGTCAAACGTATCCATCGCGCGAGAGATCACCAGGTAACTGTTGGCGTCAAAGCGGTGGTTGAATAATCGCCCCTGATAATCGAGATATCCGGCAGCATCGTAGCGTGCCTCGTGAGAATGGAGCGGATCTTCGCCGGAACGGTCAGGTTTTCTGGCAAACCGTTCTGTAAACAGCGCCGCAGATTTGTAGGTGCAGACAGCCAGTCCGCGCGCCAGCGCCAGGCCTCTCGCGGGAGGATGATCCGCATCATAATTCCCCGCATTCCAAGCCGGGTCGAGCCGAATCATTTCGCGTTGAAGATGGTTGAACGCCAATCCCATGGCTGAGAGTGGAGTCGCGCCGACTGAAAAACATCCAGCCACGCGTTCCGGATAATCCACGGCCCATTGCAGCGCCTGCATGCCGCCGATCGAGCCGCCCAGAACTGCGCGTAATTGAGGGATTCCGAGATGCTCAATCAGCTCCGCTTGCCCACGGACCATATCGCGAATGCTGACGACAGGGAAGTCCGCGCCATAGGGTTTGTTCGTTGTGGGATTGATGGATCCAGGTCCGGTGGAGCCGTAGCAGGAGCCGAGGACGTTGATCC
>JBDTBI010000329.1:0-14097 GCA_039924215.1 Acidobacteriaceae bacterium | reverse complement strand
GCAAACGGCGGCGGGTTACTGTGGCCACTGGCGGCATCGCGTGTCGGGAGCCTGGCATTGGCGCTGGGAGGCGGCTTGCTCTTCAGCCGGGGCAAATTCACAGTGAAAACAAAGGAAGAACCTCTCTCTCCACGTGTCGAAAATCCGGGCTTAGGCCGCTGGAAGAACAACCAAGCTATATGGAAGGTCGGCATCCTTCTGACGCTGATTTCAAGCACCTGCGACACCGGCGGCAATTTCTTTTTTGTGGCCGCAACTCGCGTCGGCAGGCTGGATGTAGCCGCTATGCTGTCTTCACTCTACCCGGCCTCAACGATTCTGCTGGCGGCGTGGCTGCTGAAAGAGCGCACAAGTCCGCGCCAGGCACTCGGCATGGCAGCCGCACTGGTGGCGGTGGCATTGATTTCTTGATGAAATATCAGCGTAATTCCACGGTTTCTGTCATCAGACGCATGGCAGGCAAACCGGGATCAAGATGCAGCTTCCCCTAGCGGAAAGCCCCTACTTGACGTTCGTGGTGGTCACGTCCGTGGTGGTCGGCGTCGTCTTGGTCGCATCGGGCTTGTCGTCCTCATCGGAACCGCCGCCGATGCCCTTGATGCCTTCCTTGAAGCCCTTGATTCCCTCACCCAGGCCTTTGCCAAGGCCGGGGAGCTTACTCGGCCCAAAGATAAGAAGCGCGACGACCAGAATCACTACCAGATGCCAGGGCTGTAATAAGTCACCCATACTATTTTCTCCCGCAGGCAAATTTGCCGCCTGCCTACCTATTCAGTGCAATTGTCGCACAATCACATGCCACTTGTAGATACACTCGGACAAACGCGTTTCGACAATGGAACCAAGTGTATTCGAATACATCATATAAGGGAAACTCGGACTGCGACCAATCTGACGGCGCCCTACTGGCCGTCCGCCTTGCTCCGGGATTCCTCCACTGAAGATACGTTGGAAAGCCTGCCGCGGATTTGTTCATAAAACTTCCAGACGCTTTCCGACTCACCCATCGTCAAACGCCGGTAGATCTTCATCAGCGGATAGATTTGTGATCCGGAAACCATCAACGCGGGCATGGCGTCCGCGCGACCAGGATATTGAACCAGGTCCCATGTACCGTTCCAGCGCCGGCGAACCACCTCACCCAGATATCCGCCCCACAACTTCACCTGCTCTTCCACTTTGTCTTTTTCAGCGGGGTCCTGTCCGGCGCAGACGCCGGCGAGAATCGTCTCCAGGGATTCAATGCTTTCCGGAGAATAATCGAGTTGGAAGCCGAAGCGGTCATGCGCGGCCCGTACCGCGTCGTCCGCGTAACTTTGCATCATGTCGTCGATGGATTGAAAGTCGGGCATACCTTCAGGGTACCAGTGGAGGCGGAAGACTGCATCTGTGTCGCTGCGAATGAGAAGGATTCCATTGCAAAAAAGAGTATGATGGGCGACAAATCTCCAACAAATCCATGCCTGGGGAATTGCCTGTGACCCCATTTGAAGAGTCGGCCAGACCTCGCAGCATGAGGTTGCGAGACATCGCTGGACACAAGTTTTTTCTGTTGTTCCTCTTTCTTTTAAGCTATTTGCTGCTCTATTCGTACAAGGAACACGGCGGGCTGGGTTACTTTGTCTTTCGCGGGCTTGCCGTCGCCGTCACGCTGATGAGCGTCTATGCCGTCAGCTTCCGCCGGAGCCTTGTCTTTCTGGGTCTGGCTCTCGCGATTCCAGCCGTGGTCGAACATGTTCAAATCGTTCGATCCGATGTCAGCGCGCTTTCGATACTCACCAGCGCATTGACGCTGGCGTTCGACGCATTCATCATCGTGGTCATTTTTCGTCGCGTGTTTTTCCATGGGGACAGCGACTCTGAGACGATCTTTGGAGCACTCTGCATCTATCTTCTGGTCGGCCTAAGCTTCGCCAGCATCTACAGACTGGTTTCCGCAGTGCAGCCGCATGCTTTCTACCTGGACCCGCACACCAACCTTCGCAGCATTCCGAACCGGTTCGATTTGATCTATTACAGTTTCGGAACCATGACTTCTCTGGGAGCGGCCGGAATCACTGCAGTCTCAGATCAGGCGAGATCGCTGACCGTGATCGAAGCCATTATCGGCTTGCTGTACCTGGCCGTGATGATTTCCAGGCTGGTGGGTACATACCGCGCAAGCCGCCGTGATGAATACCGGGTAGTGGAGAAGGTTTAAGACAGATCGGCAACGAAGCCGAACGAGTGCTCACGCAACAGCAAGCCGGCACGGCGGAAATCTCCGGCTCGCAATGCATCCATGATTGGCTGGTGCGTCAGGATGGCATCGGGTAATTGTTCGATCAGCCGCTGCACGTTCAACCGGGAACGCATGCTGATGCCGAGTGACTTCCAGGCGCGGACAACTTCCTGATTTCGGCAGCATTCGATAATACAACGATGAAAGTTACGATTATGGCAGGCCAGCGCCTGCAGGTCCCCCTGCCGCACCGCAGTGCCCATCGCGGCGTATTCCCGTTCGAGATATTGGATCCGCTCCTCCGGAAAGTCCGTAATCAATTCTGTCGCCGCCTGTTCCAGAATGCCGCGTAGCTGATAGGCATCGCGCAACTCCGTGGGAGACAACTGGCGCACGCGAGCGCCGCGATAGGGCTCGGACTGTACCACTCCAATGGCCTCCAGCTTGCGCAGCGCTTCGCGCACGGGGGCTTGGCTCACATGAAATTCGCGCGCCAGAGTCAGTTCCTTGAGCCGCTCTCCTGGCTGATAGGTCCCATCCGTAATGCGTTCCAGGATGGCCCATCGAATGCGATCGTGGGCGCAATTGCGATCAACGCTGCCGGGCACGCGATTTCTATCGCCATCGTCAGACAGCAAGGATTTGATGTCCTCCGCCGCCGCGGAAGAATGGTTTCCCTCGCTGAAGAGGCTTTTGTTGCTCCTACCCGGGTGGATGGTTTCATTTCCGTTCATCGGTTGCTTCCATTTCAAAAAACTTGCTTAGTCGGGCGGAAGCTGGCTTCGGTTCCATCCGCCGCCGAGTGCTTTGACCAGCAGAACGCTGGCTGTCATGCGCCGGGTGACAAGGTTGGCCGCTGTCAATTCGTTGGAAAGCACAACGCTCTGCGCCTGAATCACATCCAGATACGGGTTCAGTCCGCGTTGAAAGAGCTTGAGTGCGAGGTCCGCCTGTTGCTGTGCGGAAGCCACGGCCCGGCCCTGTGTCTGGGTTTCTCGTTCCAGGATATGCAGCGCGACGAGATTGTCTTCCACTTCCTGATATGCCGTCAGCACGGTCTGACGATAACTGGCGACGGTACCGTCATAATTGGCCTGGGCGATTGTGTTGAGCCCATGGCGCTGTCCCCAGTCCACCAACGTGTCGGCGGCGGACAACCCTACCGACCAGAATGTGCTGGCACCGTTGATCCAGTTGCCGGGATGGGCACTCTCAAACCCGCCGACGCCGGAAAGCGAGAAGTCGGGATAGTAGGCCGAGCGGGCAATCCCGATTTGCTCATTGGCCGACGCCATCTGACGTTCGGAGATGGCAATATCCGGGCGGCGCTCCAGCAATTGCGAAGGCAGGCCCGGTGGAATTGCAGGCGGCACATACGCGACCACGCGTGGCGGGATGCTGACATCGGCCGGCGGTTGACCCGTCAACACTGCGATGGCATGCTCCGCCTGCGCCCGCGCAACTCCCACATCCTGGTCCTGCGCTCGAGTCGTTTCCAACTGGGTGCGAGCCTGCTGCACATCCAATTGCGAATCCAGGCCAGCATGGAAAAGCTGCTGTGTGAGCTGCAACGACTTTTCAAATGCCGCCACGGTTTGATCCAGAATGGCCTGCTGGGCGTCGAGCCCGCGCATCTGGAAATAATCGAGCGCTAGTTCTGCCTGCAGGCTCAACTGAACACTGGCGACATCTCCGGCGCTGGCCTGCGCATTCTCGCGCGAGGCTCGCACGCTACGACGGACACGACCCCATAGATCCGGCTCCCAGCTGACATTCAACGGCAGGGAAAAATCGTTGTATTGACTCGTAATGCCATTGAACTGCGTGGCCTTGTTTTCTGAGTTGTGCAGACGGGTTCCGGCGACCCCGGCGCTCAAAAATGGAAAGTAGTTCGCGTGTTGATACTGCACCATGGCGCGGGCCTGCGTGTACCGACTGATGGTCACTTTCAAGGACTGGTTGGAAACGCTGACTTTCTCTTCCAGCGTATTCAGTTCCGGGTCGCCGTACACTTCCCACCACTTGCCCCGCAACTGCTGGTCCGTGGGCTGTGCGGGTTGCCAGCCGGCGGCCTCTTTGAACGCCGGCGTTGTGGCAGCGGAGGGTCGATGATAGTTGGGACCCACGGTACAGCCAGCCATGCAGAGGCTGAGCGTGAGTATCGCCAGAGGCGCCGCATTCGTCCAGCACGATTTCATGAATGATTTCCCGCCTGGGACGAATCCGCGGAAGCCGGCTGACCAGGCTGCCCGGAGCCGCCGATGACATTCACCGACTCTCCCTCCGTAATCGAGTCCGGAGGGCCATCGATAATGCGATCGCTTTGAGTCAACCCGGTGAGCACCTCGATCTTTGTGCCCCAGTCGCGGCCCACAGTAATCGGCTGAAGATGGACGCGGCTGTGATCATCGACCGTGACCACCTGCAGTCCTCCAGAGTGGAAAAAAAGTGCCTCGACTGGAATGATCAGCGCCGGATGCTTCATGGGTAGCTGCAGATGAACCTGGGCGTAGGCTCCGGGCAACAGTTCGTGTTTCCGATTGGGAATATCGACTTCGACTCTCATCGTGCGCGTGGCGACATCAAGTGCATTTGCTGTGCGCACAATTTTTCCCTTGAATACCCGCCCTGGATATTCCTGCAAATCAATGTCGGTTTCCACCCCGGGACGAGCTTCCGGAACATAGACGCCGGGAACATTAACGAAGATACGCACGGTGTCCATGCTGGAAATATCGAATAATTCCTGCGGAGAATTGCCGGTATTCGGCGCAGCGGCCGTATTGGAGCTGCCGGAGGCGCCTGTGCCGCCGTTACTGCCTGAATCCACCAATTGACCGACGTTGACATTGCGGGTCGTAACCACGCCGTCAAATGGCGCAGAGATATGCTCGAACGATTGCAACTCCAGTAGATGGTTCAGGCTCTGCTGAGCCACCACAACGGATGCTGCCTGAGCATTTTCTGTCTGCACGGCAATATCAATGGATTGCTTGGAAACGGCATCTGAGCCGCGCAAACCGTCATATCGCTGGGCTGTGACTTTCGCCAGGTTGAGATTGGCCTTCGCCGTGGCCAGGGCCGCCTGCGCCTCATCCACTTGCCGGTCCAGTTCCGGCGTCGCAATCACGGCCAGCAACTCTCCCTTGTGCACGTGCGATCCGATGTCGTGATACCACGCTTTGACGTATCCATTGGTACGGGCATACATGGGTGCGTCCGCATACGCCTGAATGGTGCCGGGAAGAACAACTTCCTGCATGGGCTCGCCCGATTGCGGATGAACGACGGCCACGTCGGGTACGGCCAGATTGTCTGTCTGCTGACGAAGTGCGGCCCGCGCGTGCATGCGCGGAATGATCCCGGCAATTGCCACCACGACCGCAACGATCAGCAACACGATGAGGATCGCCAGGGCGCGACGGCTGGCCTGCCGGGTGGGCTCAAGCGAAGCCTTCCGCAGCTCGGTTTCGGATCTTGTGTGGGAATTGGTTGGATGCTTTTCCGTATGACTCATTCCGACGGCTCCTTAGAAGCCACGGTTACAGGCTTCGACCTTCCATGCATCAAACTGAAAAAGACCGGCACGAAAAACAATGTAGCGACGGTGGCAAACATAAGGCCGCCGATGACGGACCGTCCCAGCGGCGCATTCTGTTCCCCGCTTGTGCCCAAGGCCAAGGCCATGGGCACCATGCCGATAATCATGGCCAGCGCCGTCATCAGCACGGGACGAAACCGAACGAATCCGGCGATCATGGCCGCCTCAACCGCGTTGGCGCCGCGACCCATTTCGTCGCGGGCATAACTGACCAGCAGGATGCTGTTCGCAGTGGCCACGCCCATGCACATAATGGCACCCGTCAAAGCCGGTACGCTGATGCGCGTGTTGGTGAGAAAAAGAAACCAGACGATCCCGGTGAGTGCAGCGGGCAACGCGGCGATGATGACGAATGGATCTGACCACGATTGGAAGTTGACAACAATCAGCAGGTACACCAGACCAATGGCAAACAGAAGACCGCCGACCAGACCTCTGGTGGAAGTACGCATGGTGAGGACCTGACCGCGGACGACAATCCTGGAGCCGCGCGGCAGATTTTTCCGCGCCTGCGCGACAACTTTATCCACCTGCGTGGCGACACTACGCAGATCGGTGCCATCGACCGAACCAAAAATATCGATGACCGGCACCACGTTGTAATGGCTGACGGTGGCAGGCTCAAAACCGCGCTTGAAGCTGGCCACATTGGAGAGAATCTGCGAAGGGGTCGAGCCTGATCCGGTAAGCGGAATATTGCGCAGGTCCTGCAGGGTATCCATGCTGTATTGCGGTTCCTGAATCGCGATGGAGTAGCTGACACCGTTCTTCCAATCCAACCAGAATTGGGGCGACGTCTGGAAACTGCCGCTTAACACGGTCAGCACGCTGTTGGTGACATTGGCCTGGGACAGTCCGACCTGCTGCGCCTTGGTCCGATCCACATTGATCGTATAGTCCGGCAGATTGAGAGCCTGCTGAATGTGCAAGTCCACAGCACCGGGAATCTGGCGTAGTTTGGACATCATCGACACCGCAACGGCGTGGTCTGCTTCCGTGTTCTGGCCAATCAACTGAATATCGAGCGGTGCTGGAAGGCCGAAATTAAGGATCTGATCCACGATATCCGTGGGGAGAAAGTAGAACGTCGTTCCTGGATACGTGCGGGCAAGTTTGGCGCGCAACGTACGAACATAGTCCTCTGTGGGTCGATGTTTCCCGGCCAGGGACACGAGAATATCCGCGTCCCAGGATCCGATCGTTCCCGAAGTATCGTAAGAAGTGTTGATGCTGCTGTAGGGAACGCCAATGTTGTCGATAATGGATCCCAGTTCCTGCTGCGGAATTGTTTCCCGGATCGTCCTGTCGATGCGATCGCAGAGGGCGGATGTATCCTCAATGCGCGTTCCGGTCAAGGTGCGGACGTGAAGCTTGAACTGTCCCGAATCTGTCTGCGGAAAAAAGTCCTGTCCCAGCCACGGATAAATGACCGCTACGGAAATCGCGCACAAGATAAAAAAGCCTGCGATGAAGGGCCCGTGATGATGCAGGCAGACAACGAGAATATCGCGGTATCCGTGGCGAAGTCGCTCGAAGCGGTCCTCAAACCCCATCTGCATTCGTACGAAGGGATTCGAACTGCCGCGGCGGCGATTCAGGTCGTCCTCGTCGCGTTCATGCAGCAGGTATCTCGCCATGGTTGTCACCAGGGTGCGGGATAAAAAATAGGAGGCCAGCATTGCGAAAACGACGGCCTCTCCCATAGGAACGAAAAGAAATTTTGCCACACCTCCCAGGAAAAACATGGGCACAAAGACGATGCATATGGACAGGGTCGAGACGAGGGCTGGAACGGCAATTTCCGCCTGGCCTTCGAGAACCGCTGGCTCGATCCCCTTGCCCATTTCAAGGCTCCGGTTGATGCTCTCAATCGCTACCGTCGCGTCGTCCACAAGGATTCCGACGGCGAGCGCCAACCCGCCCAGAGTCATGATGTTGATGGTTTGGCCCAGAGCGCTAAGGACGATAAGCGATACCAAAACGGAAAGTGGAATGGAGGCCGCGATAATCAACGTGCTGCGCCAACTGCCCAGAAACACAAGAATCATGAAGGCCGTCAGGCAGGCGGCAATCAACCCCTCGATCACAACATCGTTGATCGCTGCCCGCACAAAGATGGACTGGTCGTCCATCGGCCGAATCTTCAACTGTGGGGGCAGGGTGGTTTCCACTCGGGGCAAAATGCTGCGCACATCCGCCACCAGATTCAGGGTAGAGACCTTACCGGATTTCCGGATCACCATTAACGCGGCGCGCCGGCCATTTACCCGAACGATGTTGGTTTGTGGGGAAAACCCATTCCGCACATGCGCCACATCCCGTACGTAGATGGTTGCGCCATTGACAGTTTTTATGGGGAGGTTGTTCAGATCTTCAATTGTGCGAGGCGCACTATTGGTTTCCATCTGATATTCAAAGTGGCCAATCTTTTCCGTGCCACTGGGCCGAATCAGATTCTGTGCGCTGAAGGCGTTCACAACATCCGCCGGAGAGAGATGCATGGCCTGTAATTTCGTGCTGGCGATATCGACCTGCACCTGGTTTTGTTTGCCGCCATAAGGCCATGGAATGGCTGCACCCCGAACAGTAGCGAGCTGGGTGCGTAGAAAACTGTTGGCAATGTCGAAAAGCGCCTGCTCGCTTAAGCCCTTGCCCGAAAGGGCCAACTCCAACACCGGTACGGATGAAGCATCAAATGTGATGATGAGCGGCGGAAGCGTGCCGGGAGGGAGGCTGTGAATCGCCTCCTGGGCGATGGCAGTCACCTGAGCCACCCCCGCATCCACGTTGGTGCCTGGCTGAAAATAAATTTTGACGATGGACCTGCCAGCCAGATTTTTGGATTCGATATGTTCGATGTTACTGACCGTGGTGGAGACGCCACGCTCGAAATTGCTGGCGATTCGTGTGGCCATCTCCTCTGGCGACAGCCCGCTGTAGTTCCAGAGCACGGTCACGACGGGAATGTCAACGTCCGGAAAGATGTCTGTCGGTGTGCGCAGAATGACCGTAATCCCAAGGATCAGAATCAGCACTGCGAGGACTACGAACGTATACGGCCTGCGTAAAGCCAGGCGAACAATCCACATAGAAGAACCCAATCGGCTAGGAGATTGAAATGGATCGATTTACGAAGCAACGGATAGCAGATTATCGATAATCCCAAGAATACATGAAAATTTACGCCGCTAGAGGATTGAACCGTGAGAGCAGACCGGAATCACGGAGGCAATCGCAATCGAAACAGGAATTTGGCCCAGCCAGCGAGATTTTTGCATCCGAAAAGCCAGACAGACGCGGCAAATATCAGGATCAATATTTCTCGAAGGTCTCGAATATGAAGCGTTCCCGGAGTCATTCGCGAATTGAAGATTATGCATTGATCGGGGATTGCGAGACAGCAGCGTTGGTCTCCAAAACCGGTTCGATCGACTGGCTCTGCTGGCCTGATTTTTCTTCTCCTGCCTGTTTTGCATCACTACTGGGCGATGCAAGGAACGGACGATGGCTATTGGCGCCTGTATTGAGCCACAGTGCGCATCGCGAGTATCAAAACCACACGCTGATTTTGGAAACAACCTTCACCACGCGTGGGGGGAGGGTACGCGTCACCGATTTCATGCCGATCCGTGGGCGCCACTCCGATATTGTGCGTCTGGTACATGGCCAGGAAGGGAAAGTTTCCCTGAGGATGGAGCTGGCCCTGCGATTCGACTTTGGACGTACGATTCCCTGGCTGCAACATCCCCATAAAAATGACTTCACCGCTACGGCGGGTCCTGGAACAGCGCACCTGCGGACGCCGGCCAAAGTGGACTTCCAGAACGGAAATATGGTGGCGGAATTCGAGGTGAAAAGAGGACAGACAATTCCCTTCGTGCTGACCTATGGTTCTTCCTTTGAAAAACTCCCGGAACGGGTGAGCCCGAAGACCGCATTGCGGCAGACGGAGGCATTCTGGAAACAATGGACAGCGCATGGCACCTATCGGGGGAAGTGGGCGCCGGAAGTGGAACGGTCCCTGATCACACTGAAGGCCCTGACCTATCGGCCCACGGGCGGGATCATCGCCGCCCCCACCACATCGCTGCCGGAACGTCGCGGCGGCGCATTGAACTGGGATTATCGATTTTGTTGGCTGCGCGACGCCACATTTACGTTACTGGCGCTGATGAATGGCGGGCATACGGAGGAAGCCGAGGCATGGCAGAATTGGCTGCTGCGTACATTGGGCGGAGAAGCATCGCAGGTGCAGATATTGTATGGTTTGCGCGGAGAGCGCCAGGTGCCGGAGACGAATATTTCTTGGCTGTGTGGCTACGACAAGTCCCAGCCGGTGCGCATGGGGAATGCGGCAGCCGGACAGTTTCAGCTCGATATATTTGGGGAGGTGGCGGACGCATTGTACCAAGCCAGGCGTGGGGGCATCGGTGACGACCCGCGTGACCTGGAAATACAGCGCGAGTTTGTTGACTACCTCAGGACCGTCTGGCGGAAGCCCGATTCCGGCATTTGGGAGGAACGCGGGAAGCCACGGCAGTTTGTCTACTCGACGGCCATGGCCTGGGTCGTGCTGGATCGTGCCATTAAGAGCGTTGAACGGCATGGGCTGGAGGGACCTGTCGAGGAATGGAGGGTCGTCCGGCAGGAGATCCATGACGAAGTGTGCCACAAAGGGTTCAATCGCAGATTGAACAGTTTTGTGGTCCATTATGGTTCCAACAAAGTGGATGCTTCCCTGTTACTGTTGCCGCTGGTTGGGTTTCTTCCAGCAACGGACGTGCGCATTCTGGGGACCCTCCGTCAGATCGAAAAACAATTGATGACCGGCGGCTTATTGAAGCGCAATCGGCCGCCTGAAAAAGCTCAGAGGCAAGGGGCCTTTCTGGCGTGCAGCTTCTGGTTGGTAGAGGTGATGGCCATGGCAGGGCAAAAAAGCGATGCGAAAAAACTGTTTCAGCGATTGATCCGGCTCACCAACGACGTGGGCCTGCTGTCAGAGGAATACGATACCCGCACTTCGCAATTGACTGGAAATTTCCCGCAAGCCTTATCGCACATCGCGTTGGTAAGCGCAGCCTTTCATCTGGATCCAAAGCCAGCACACCAGAGTCGCGGGTGACTGCCGGGGAAGTCACCGCGTGCCCGATGGCGTTATCTCTAGCTCTTGGGCGATTTTTTCGCCGGGACTTTCGCGCCGGATTTTCTGGCCTCGGAGAGCCCGATTGCGACTGCCTGCTTGCGACTGGTCACCTTGCGGCCCGATCCACTCTTTAGTTTCCCCTGTTTGAAGGCCTTCACCTCCCGCTCCACGCTTTTGGAGGCCTTGGGGCCATATTTTCTGGTACTTGACTTTCTTTTGGCGGCCGTTTTTTTGGTCGCTGACTTTTTATGGCTGCTGGATGGACTGGATCGTTTCGTTGGCATTGATTTCTCCCTTGATGCAGACATTGGAGGCAGCCGGTAGGCTTCCGGTTGTCAGAGCGAAGGCGCGCTGCGCTTCCTCCGGTCCTCCCTGGCCCAAACCTGGCAGTCCTCCGGACAGATGGTTGCAGGAGAGATCGAGGAAACTCCGCAAGGCGAAGTACTCATCCACCACCCGCGCGTGCTTTTCCCCTCCTATCCATGGGAATGGTCGCCCTCCGAGTGGCGGGCCGCCGCCGAATTGACGCTGCACCTGTGCCGCGAGGCGGTGCCGGCAGGCTATCTGCTGAAAGACGCTACCCCTCTTAATGTCCTTTTCGACGGACCGCGTGCAGTTTTTGTGGATGTCCTCTCGTTTGACCCGCGGGAGCCCGCCAATCCTATCTGGCTGGCACAAGGGCAATTTGTGCGAACATTTTTGCTGCCCTTGCTGGCGCACCGGTATCTGGGTTGGCCGCTGGCAGCGTCGCAAATCTACCGCGATGGATACGAACCCGCCCAACTGGCGGACGCTCTGGGGCCGTTGCGCCGTCTTCATCCAAAATTACTCTGGCCAGTTACGCTGCCGGCATGGCTGGACCGCCGGCAATCTAAAGCCCCCCAACCTCAACGTTCCGCTCCGTCACTCCAGCGCGGCCCTGAATTTGCCTCCGCGATGCTCTTGCGGACACTGCGCCAGTTGGAGCGAAAAATCGAGAGCGTGCCGCCCATCACGAAGCAGTCTCAATGGAGCCAGTACACCAGCACTGCTTCTCATTATTCGGCTGCGGACCACGCCCGCAAGAAAGAATTTGTCTGGCGCGTTCTACAGGAAATCCACCCGGCCAATGTTCTGGATATCGGAGCCAATACGGGCACGTATTCCATGCTGGCAGCCGAGTCAGGGGCTCGCATCGTCGCACTCGACACAGACCTGGCGGCCATCGACCAGCTTTGGAAACATGCTCTGGATAGCTCCAGAAATATTCTGCCGCTGCTGGGCAATTTCGCTCGCCCCAGCCCTGCGCTGGGATGGGAGAATTCCGAATCGATATCGTTTCTCGACCGCGCCGAACAGCGCTTTGAACTGGTGATGATGCTGGCGGTGATCCATCATCTGTTACTGATGGATCAGATTCCACTGGAACAGATCGCCGCTCTGGCTGCCCGCCTTACGCGGCGGCATTTGCTGATCGAATGGGTACCACAATCCGACCCGATGTTCCAATCTCTCGTGCGCGGCCGCGATGCGCTGTATCGCGGGCTGACATTGGAGCGTATGCAGAGCGCGTTCGCCTCTTACTTCTCTGTGACCAGCCGGTGCGACCTGGCGAACGGCCGCACACTTCTCCTGATGGAGAAACGATGAAACCGCTTGCCCTGCTGCAGGGCCTCGGAGTCTCCGCGTTTGTTTTATTTCGACTGTACGGCTCTTCAATTGCGCACCCTTCCGACCTGCGCATGCGCACTCCTGTACCGCTGACAAATTTTGCCCTTTCGATCCTAGCGAACCTGATCCTGACAGGCATTGTTCTCGCCTTTCTCGGGCAATGGATTGGGAGCAGCCACAAATTTCAATGGTTGCGATTTGCGTTGCCCGGCGTGTTACTGGCGTTGCTGGTCAAGGTCGTTGGATCCAATCTAAATGTGGAAGTTCGCCCGGCTCTTCTGATTGCGGTATTCCTGGGAGTCACATTTTTGGCGGTGATGCTTCACCGGAAATCTCCGCGAGGGGAGCAAATCGTATCGAACCTGACAAAGGCCATTCTTTTAGGCATGGGAATCTTCTTCCTGATTGTCACCGTGCAACTGGTCCGGGTGGCCATGTGGCGACCCTATCCAAACTTTGTCGACACTCTACCGGCTGCCAACACGGCCCCAGACAGCCACCCGCGCATCGTTTGGATTTTGTTCGACGAACTTTCCTACCAGCAGGTGTTTGGAGATCGCTTCCCCAACCTGCAACTGTTAAACTTCGACGCGCTACGAGCATCCTCGACGATATTCACCCAGGCAAGGCCGGTGGCAGATTATACCGAGCTGGCAATCCCTTCTATCCTGCTGGGAAAAATCATCAAGCGAGTCAGCTTCACGTCTGGCGATCGATTGAATGTTGGCGCGGCAACTGGCCCACTCTATCCGTTCGATGCGGCGCAAACCGCGTTCGCCAGCACACGCAAGAACGGACTGGCCACCGGCGTTGTTGGCTGGTACAACCCCTATTGCAGCAGCTTGTCTCCTTATTTGAATCTGTGTTTCAGGATGGGAACCAACGAAGAGGACATCCCTCAGGATTACGGGGTCCTCGATGGGTTCTGGAAGGATTTCACGGTTCCCTGGAGGCACTATCTTGTGGATGCATCCCATTCCAAACGAAAGCACTGGCTGATCATTCGCCATGCTGCAACGTATAGGAAACTGCTGCAGCAGTCCGATCGCGCTCTGAAAGATCCGAATCTCGACTTTCTTTTCATCCATCTGCCGATTCCTCATCCTCCGGGCATTTACAACCGCGAGACGAAGCAATTTGATACCTCGGGAAATCGTTCCTATATCGACAATCTGGCGTTGGCCGATCGAACCCTTGGGCAATTGATGGCACTCCTTCAGCTGTCTCCACGCTGGAAAAACACGGACGTAATCGTCTGCGGAGACCATTCCTGGCGCACCTGGCACTGGTCTCCGCGACCTACGTGGACGGCGGAGGATGCCGCCGCTTCTCACGGGGGAATCTACGATCCGAGCCCGATGCTGATGATTCACCTGGCGGGACAAACAACACCGGCAACGGTCAGCACGCCCTATTCGCTCCTTGTGGTGCATTCCATTTTGAACGATTTAGCAAACGGGAAGAATCCCTCCTACTAGTACC
>JBDTBI010000328.1:0-5236 GCA_039924215.1 Acidobacteriaceae bacterium | reverse complement strand
CGACCAGCCGTCCGTTCCTCAACCGTGCAGCATATTGTGCAGCCCATCCGAACGATGGCTGTTGCGTCCCAACCTTTCCAACCAAGGCGCCTCGTCATCTTCTCTTCCTGGAACCGGCCTCCGCCTGGCAGCATCGCCGCCTCCGCATAGCACTGCGTAAAAAATCAGGTCGAAACCCAGGAGGTTGTGTCTATGCACTCGTCTTCGCGACGTGAGGTAGTTTTATTTGAAAGGCAGACCACACGCTTACTCTTTAGGAGTATCCGTCCGCTGACATCCACTGCCCCATAATGGCATCACGAAACGAGGGGCGCATCATTGTGGATTCGGCGAAAGCTTTCCCTGTAAGGAATGAATTGTCAAATAGGAAGGACCGTCGGACAGTTTCAAGGTGAGCACGCCGGGTTATCGAGCTCCAGGTACTCGATGCGTCCGATATCCTCCCATCTCATCAAAGATTTCATCGCCCCAGCCACAATCTCCTGCGCACGCAATCCGTCGCGATGGGTCACCGGAAACGGTTCTCCGTTCCGACAACACTTCAGAAATGTCCTCAGTTCTTCCTTGTAAGCGGCTCCGTAACGATCAATGAATTCCGGAAGTGGTTGATCATATCGCCGCATGACAAAGTTCTTGAACGCGATGGGCTCCCTTTCTTCGCGCGTACCATAGGCTTCCACTGTTACCTCGAGCAACTTCTGTCTGAAGCTACCGAGGCGAATCAGTCCTTTCTCCCCGAAGATGACTGTTTCGCCTCGGTAGCCAGACACATGATTGCGGCTCACCTGAATCTGGCTGATCAGCTCATCCCCAAAATCCAGCAACATTATTGCGTCGTCGAAATCCTCATGACAGGTAGTTAGCCGATGACTGAATATTCTCGACCCGACTGCCAGCGCCCACTTCGGCTTCCTGCCTGAGAGCCACACCACCTCATCGACATTGTGGACCCCCATGTCGGCCACTATCCCGGGGCTCGCAAATCCATCCGGGGCCGGGCCTGAATCCTCGAGCGCCGAGTAGATTTTAAATACCCGTCCGATCAGCCCCTGATCGATGAGATATTTTGCATAAAGTGTCGGCTCGTCAAAGCGCCGATGAAAGCCGAGCATAACTGCGTGCGGATATTCGCGCTCTAACAGGACTGCAAATTCACAATCCCCCTCGATTGTTCCCGTAAGGGGTTTTTCCACAAAAACCCGATGGCCAGCTCGGATCAATTTCAACGCATGCTCGCGGTGCAGCGGCGTATTCGTGGCAACCACCGCCACATCAAACAGGTCCGACTTTGCCAACCCATCAATATCGTCAAACACCGGCGTCGCGGTGCGGCACATGGAAAGAAAAGCTTCCGCAGCGTGCCTGTCGGTCGACGACACGCAGGTCAACCGGCAAAGGGTATCTTCCTGTTCCAGTTCATGAAGGTGCAACGCGTGAATCATTCCCATGCGGCCCAGGCCGATCACACCAACCCGAAGCGTCTTTGTTGAAGACGGAATTGAAGACGTTGTCAACTTCGCCTGCATATCTGAACTCCTTTTGGATATAGGGGCGATTCGCCGACCCTATATTCGTGGTTGCCAGCTCGCTTCCACCGATCCCTCCCCAAACGAGACAGCAGACAAACGCGCATAGATGACATTCCCGTGAAAGCAATCGCAACCTGCCGCACGAGTTCTAGAATTTCAATCGCATACTTCCACACGGGGTGTAATTCAGCGTGTAGCGCAGCCACGGAACTGCTCTTTAACCAGGACTCCGCATCTCGGGCCCGCCATATTCAACCGCTAGTTGGCCCGGAGGCCCATAGGCAATTCGCGGATCGTGGCAATTGGAACAGGCCATCTTGCCGTACGCCGAAAGCGAGCGATCGGAGAATATATTCTTTCCCAGGGTGGCTGTTGTGTTCAACGGGGAGCCATCCGTGAAATGAGTAGGCAGGCCCTTCCTACCGACCGCATAGAAGCTTGCCGTCCAAGAAGCATGATGAAATCCGCAATCGTTGTGTGATCAAGAATCCCTTGCAGGCTTGGTTGGTCAAGGCGTGCCGATCTTCTGGTGCGCCCTTTAGCTGCTGACGGGGTTCGGTTTTAGCCATATTATTCCGACTGCTTGGGGGTCCAGCTCAGGCCGAAGGAGTATGTGGGCTGGTAGTACTCGCGCTGGATCTGGTATTGCTGGCTGCCCTGGTAGAAACCAAAGACCTCGTTCGTCAGGTTTCGGCCGGAGACGATCAGCTTCAGGCCGGGGCGAATGGTCACGCTGCCCTGCGCATCCACCTGTGTATGGTTGTAGAAATAAACGTCGCTAAGCGGGCCGTTTAGTCCGCCCGGCGTCCCGGTCTCGTACTGGTAAGCGAAGATGCTGGCCTGGTTATAGGAAATGTTCATATTCATCGAGAGACGGCCGCGGTCGTAGGTGGGGCCAATATTATACATGTTGGGGGAAGTGTACAGCAGGCGCGGCCTATCGCTGCGGTTCGGGATGCCGCTGGTTTGGGAACCGATGTTGCTGTAGTTGGCCTTCATACCGAGGCCGCCAAGAAAGCCCGGCAGATTGGCGTAGTGCTGTATGTACTGCAATTCGATGCCGCTGACCCAGGCGCTGCCGGCGTTGACCGGCGTGGTGGCGAGGTAAGTGCCCCGATCCTGAGGCGGTGCGTTCGGAGGCAGGTAGTTGTTGAGCGTGGTCTGGGTGGTGATGATAGGAAGTCCAAGGTGCTTGTAGAAATACCCGGCGGAGAACACTCCGAACGTCTTGAAGTAGTGGTCGTAGAGTACGTCGAGATCGTCGCCAGTTTCGGCCTTGAGGTTGGGATTTCCGAAGGAGACCTGGAAATTGTGGGAGCCGTTTCCGTTGATCGTCCAGTCCAGCGGCTGCGCGATGCTCTGCTCCTCCGGGCGGGAGATACCGCGGGAGTAGATCAGGCGGAGGAAGCTGTTTGCGCCTGCGTTGAAGCGCAGCGATGCGCTGGGCTGCACGTCGTAGTAGGAGCCCGATGCCTTATTGGGCGTTACGCTGCCGTCGTTGCCGAACGCGAGGTTATGGACGGTGTCCGTGGTGATCTCCGCACGCAGACCGAGAACCAGGCGGACACCGCGGGCGAAGTCGATACTGTTCATCACGTAGAAGGCGGGGATGCGCTCTACCATTCCGTAGTCCGAGGGGTCTTCCCATTGACTGTTCGAAGAAGTGATGAATTGGGTTGGATGCTGCTTCATGTAGTTTGCGATGGGGCTAAAAAACGCGTTGTAGCCGTCCTTGTACGAGCCGTTGTAGTAGTTCGAGATCTTGAGGCCATTTGGGAACATTGACATCGAGATGTTGTCGATGGTGGGAACGATGTCAATTTTGTAGGTGTTGGCATATTTGTGGAGATTACGGAACTTAGCGCCGTACTCCAACGTGGAGATGTGACGGCCGAGGTGGTAGCGGAATGCGCCCGAACCCTCTAAGCCGAGATTGATCTGCGTGGATTCGCCCCGCTCAAGATTGACGTCACTGAGAACTTGGTTCTGGGGGTTGCTTATCTCGTCAAAACATCCCGGGCTCCACTGGGGCAGGTGCCAGTTCGTCGTCGCGTTGGAGTCGTACTGGCACGAGGTGGTTGCGAGAGAGCTCGCGAACCTGCCTGTGTCCCAACCCGGGCCCCAGGTGCCCCGTCCTATGGCGGCGCTCCAGGTGTACCAGGTACTGCCCCGCACTTCCGCCCCGCTGAGCTGAACGCTGCCCACGGTTTGCGTGATATGTTCATTCTGGTTGAAGTAACTCGGTGCGGTGTTGCACGGTGGGGTGGTTGCACCGTTTGCGTCGGGAGTGCCAGCGCAACCGCTGTTGCCAGGGTTTAGCAATATAATTCCCGGCGTGTTGTCGTGAAGGGTGTAAACAGTTTTATCGCCGAAGTCGTGGTAGGCCGAGTAGAAGTAGCGCAGAGTAATCGTGGAGCCGGGCTTGACGCGGTAATCCAGGCTACCGGCCACTCCCCAGCGAGGGCGGTGGAACGAGAACAAGCGTACGTCCATGGCGCTAAACCAAAGTTTGGTTGAGCCGTTGGGCAGCGTAGCGACGTCGGGGCCGGCCTCGATATCGTGGATGCCGGTGCCCTCCCAGCTATATTCGCCGCCGGTGATGAAGCCGAACTTCTTGCTGGCTCCGAAGCGCCTGCCCCATGTGCCGTATTCATCTGTGTTAGGACGGCCATTATTGATCGGCGTGTAGCCGCCCAGAGCGGTGAATTGGTACGTTGGGGTGTCGGTCGCGGTCTTGGTAATGAGATTCACTGAACCGCCGATGCCGTCGCCGTCCATGTTGGCCTGAAGGGTTTTGCTCACCTGGATCGAATCGACGATGCCGGCGGGAATGGCGGAGAAATCGAATTCGCGGAGCCCTGGGTCTTCGGAAGGCATGTTAAAGCCGTCCACCGTTGTATTGGTCAGGCGGGGTTCGGTACCGCGCACCTCAACGAACTGGTCTTCGCCCTCGTTGCGCGACAGAGTGACGCTAGGCATGCGGCCTATCGCGTTGCCCACGTTTTGCATGGGTAGGCTCGTGATGGCTTGGACTGGCAGGACCTGGAGGACGTTGTCCGCGGCGCGCTCTACATTCAGGGCCTCCACTTCAGCCGAAGCGCTTGTGGCGGTCACCAGCACTTTCTGGTTTTGGGATGCGACCTTAAGTTGCAGGTTCATAGTAGCTATCTGCCCCGCAGTTACGGCCACTGTCTTCGTCAATGTATCGAAACCGATATAGGTGACAACAACCGTGTATGTGCCGGCAGGCAAGTCGCTGAGCAAAAAGAGACCTTGCTGGTCTGAGGTGGTATGCATGCCATGGGCGGGAATGGACACCTGAGCGCTCCTCAAGGCGGCGCCAGTGGAATCGGTCAGTGATCCGGAAATGGACCCGCCTCCGCCTTGGGCGGCGCCTGGAGTTGCGAGTCCAAACAGTAAAACGGGCAGACACAACAAAAATGCCCAGAGACTACGACTGACAGTTGTGCGTTTCATGACCTCTCCTTAAAAGTTAAAAATTGTCTCAATGGCTAAACAGTATTCAAAAGAATACCCAAAAAAACGGGGACCCGTTAAATCGGCGTCAAAAGGAGGCGTTTTCCTCTCGTCGACCACATTCGTTTCTGTCAATCAACAACTAAGAACTAAAACCCAGCTAAATCCAAAAAGCAGGCCAGTACAAGTCCCGAGCAGAGAACTTGAAATATCGCACTGACACATAGCTT
>JBDTBI010000327.1:0-4169 GCA_039924215.1 Acidobacteriaceae bacterium | reverse complement strand
TCCCGAGATCTGGGACCCCTGGACAGGAGCGACTAAGCCTTTCAGGCAATTCGAGAGGCATGGAGATACCATTCAGGCGCGACTGGAGATGGACGGCTATGGATCGGTCCTGCTCGTTTTCGATCCGGCGGCCATGCCTGTAGCAAAACCGGTGGAAAGGCAGGCTTCTCGACTGCTCGCCCAGGTTGCGGTGGGGCAGAATGGGTGGAAATTCCATGGGGTTGGAATCGGGCCCGGCAGCCAGCCGGAGACTGTCGATCTCGACATTCCGAATTTGATTGACTGGACGATGACGCCCCAGTTGAAGAATTTTTCCGGACGGGGAGTGTACACGACAAGTTTCACGGTGCCGCCTGGTTTCATCGGCAATGACCATCGCGTGATTCTCGATCTGGGTGACGTGAAGGACGCAGCTGAGATCTCCATCAACGGAAACGCCGGCCCTGCGCTGTTGTTGCGGCCCTACAAAGCGGATGTGACTGGATTGATACATGCAGGGAAGAACACGCTGCAAATCACAGTGGTCAACACTCTTTACAACGCTCTTTCGGCACGAGGCCCAAGCGCGAATTTCGATGTTGAGACCACCAACACCGCCAATGGCCTGATGGCTGCGGGGCTGATCGGGCCTGTCCGGCTGGAGGAAATGCAGCAATCGAAATAAAGATTGACGATCCGGCCCGTTGGGAATGGGCCACCCAGCCTGCTTGATTGCTTATGGCCCGGATCAATAATGCCAAATCTCGTATGGGTATCGGGCAACAGCCTCCGGGCTGAAGCGGGATCATTCTGTGAGTTCTCCGGGGGGGGACTAGAGGTCCCCGCGCCTTCAAACCTGTCTCCTCCTTCCAGCAGTAAGAGACCACTTTAAAAGCCCCTCGCCTTCAAAAAACTCCCTTTTCCCTCTTCCAGCATTGGCCCGCGATCCGTTTATTTTTGGTTGCCCCTGCCGTTTCAGCTTCTCGCCACCTACTCAGTTTCTTCAGTCGGCGAGCTTAGCCTCCGTATTTCATGCACTGCGCACGACTGCTGACAGCGCAGGTGTGGAATGAGTGCCTACTCTCTACAGGATGAACTCCATTATCCAGAAAGTAACTCCTATTAGTTACTTAAGAGCTAGGTACTTTCGTGTAGCAAAGTAATCGAATTTAAGTTACTGAATATCGATTTGTAGGTTACATTGGTTCACACCAACCAATCGTTTTATGCAGCATTCCTCCATTCGCACCGGAGTTTACCCCGGCGGCGAGGGAACTAATGCGCGATGCCCGCAGGAGAGACTCTATGGATCACGTAAAGGTACTTTTTTGTCTTTTTCGCGAAGGAAGATTCCGGCCGGGATTGGATCGGACACGCGCTGGTCGTAGAGTTGGCCGCTCCTCTCTACCTGTCTCGCATTGGCGCAGCGCAAATATGAAGCGTCTGGTATGGACATTTCTGGCGCTGACCGTTCCGATTTCCCTTGCCGGATGCGGAGCAGGCGCTCAGGCCGGTTCCGCTCCGTCCACGGTCGGCACGATCGCAAACGGTAGCAGTGGGGATCCAGCACCTACACCAACACCCACGCCGACACCTACACCCACGCCAACACCTACACCTACGCCTACACCGACCCCAACACCCACGCCGACTCCAACGCCTGAAGGGACCGTTATTCGTGACATTCAGACCGCCTCTCAAACCTGGCAGAGTTGGGGGCAGGGAGGGCCCAATTACGTGGACTGCAGCCCTTCACCGTGCAACGGGTATGCCTGGTCGATGAAGCAGGGCATCACTCTGCCGTCGCTAAGCAACAATGCAACGGAGTTCGATCTAAATGGCACGAAGGCTTATGGGGACGCGCTGTTTTCCTCCGAATTGATGGGATCCATGGCACAGCAGTTACATGACTCGGGCCACGCCCTTCTTCCAACTTTGCATAATTTCACTTATGAAACCGACTTCTATGTGACCGACGTCTCAATCACGCAAACACTTGAGTTCGACGTGAGCATGTACATGGACGGGATTGGAATGGTATTTGGAACGCAGTGCAGCCATCTCGGCGACAAGAGTTGGGACATTTACGACAATGTCAATAAACATTGGCTTTCCGCCGGCATTCCATGCGGCATGGCGAACGGATGGAACCACCTGAAAATCCAGGTGCAGAGGCAGTCCGACAACGCGCTCTTGTACCAATCCATAGAGCTCAATGGGAAAACCTATACGTTGAACAAGACATATCCTCACGGCAAATGTTCGTCCCACTGGTGGGGAGTCACCGTCAACTACCAGATGGACGGAAACTCCAAAGAATCGCCGAATACGACCTATCTGGACAACTTCAGCTTTACTTACTCTTAAATAGCGGAATTGGCGGAACTGTTTCACAGGACAGATCGGCATACTGAGTGAGGCGAAGAATCCAGAAATGCGATGGAAGATTGTAGAGGCCATCGCATTTCTGGATTCTTCATTTCGGCCCCAGCGTCAGTTTCGACCCTATGGCCACTGTCGGATGCGAAAAATCCCGGTCACGACCGCACTGTCTTTTCTGCCCGCCGCGCTGGCAAACGACTTGATGGTCAATTCCGTCCCCTTCACCATGATCGGTGCGCCATACACGGGGGAACTGGCGACCGGCTGGGAACCATCGACGGTGTAATGCATGGTGGCGCCGGGAGTGTCGCATCGCAGTGTCACTGCTGTATCCCCGTTGAACAAACCAGGCCTGGGAAAGAACATAGGCTCCGCAGCCACTACATCGCGGCGCGTTTCATCTACAGGAGGCGGGTCGCAGGCCGCCATGTCAAGCGGCGAGATCCGCGCTGGTGCGACCGCACCTTTGGCTTCATTCCCGCCAACTGATGTCTCCGCAGTGTTGCCGCCCGGCGATCCTGCTGCATTGGAAGCGATTTTTCCTGTCGCGTCTGCCTTCCTGCGTGTGCTTAGCGGCTTCGCGTCCAGCATAAGCGACCGAAGATAAGCTCGTTGAAAATCATGAATAGGCCAGCCGGCGTAGTCGCCGTTCCAATCTTTCATCAGAACTTTGGCGCGACTGAAGGATTTACTGAAGCTGGCCGCCTGGGCGGGTTCGACCGCGGCGATGAAAAGATCGATGCGCGGCGTGTTCAGATCGTCTGCGATGGTCACGATGTAGAGGCCGGAAGAAGGAAGGGAAAGGGTAATGGAAGGCGCGCGCTTCTCGATCAAGAGACGGAACTGGCGTGTATGCTTGCCATCGAGCGGCCGCAGGTCATAGGTATATCGACCGTTGGGGAGATGGGCAGCCAGACCTGCGACGTGGACTCGATTGCCGGAATCAAGAACCGCCACAACCTCATCGCGCGGCAGGCCTGGCTCCTTTTGGGCGCTGGATTCTGTTGATGTATCCGTGGGTTCGCGGGCCAACACCGCTTGAATGCGCGCCAGCATGTCGACGGCAAACGGTGCCGGCGTGCGGTAAAGCGAAGGCACACGAAATCCACGCGCACAATCTTCCGCCGTGAAGCATTCGTAGAGAATCCGTTGACCATCGGGCAGCAAAATGGTGATCGAGTGATTGACGGTGTCTTCACCCGGCTGTAGAAGCGATCCAGGCTGCATGGCATCGCCGGCAATAATAGGCAAACTTTTGCCTACTATTTGCCATGTGCCTTGTACTTGCCAGGCCACACCGGCCGGCGCCTCGTTGATTTTTCTTGCCTGAAGCGGGAATGCTGAACATGTCAGCGTCAATAGAGACATGCAGATGACGACCCAATTGGAGAGGAGGGTTACTCCACCTGGGACCAGAAAAGAGAAGATTTTTTTAAGTATTTGCACATGCATCTATTGGCCGTAGGATTGCTTTTGTATTTGTGCGGAGCGGGTAGTTTCGAGAAATAACCGGTGCCGCACGACCCGCAATCCAATTGTTACACCATTATTTCCGCATGATCGTGGTGTGCGGCTAGTTTGATACACGGCAGGAGTGACAGGACCGGCTTGCCCGCCTGTCGATTTTGAAAAGTACAGAGAGGCCACTTATGGGCCCAATCCACCGTATCTCGTGACCGCTTTCGTCTGTTTCTGGGCTGGCCCAGCGGACAATTTGCAATTCATTTCTGTTGAGGTCGTTGTCCGATGTCTGAACATTTCAGATTTCCCGGTTCTGCCGCTCAGTCCCTGATCTCCGCCACTGTTGA
>JBDTBI010000326.1:0-5594 GCA_039924215.1 Acidobacteriaceae bacterium | reverse complement strand
AAGCACGAGATTGATCTATTAGCCGCAAACGGGGCAAACACGATATTGGTCGAACGCGGAACGGCTCTGGTGCTCTACCAGACGTTTCGGGACTTCGGCTATAGCGATAAGGAAATCCGGGCCTGGTTCACCCTTCCGGCGCACCAGAACTGGCAGCTGATGGGGAACATGTGCTGTTTCGGTGGCCCCCTCAGCATGGAATTGCTTCAGAAGAGAGCGGAGTCAACCAAACAAATTCTTTCTTACATGCGCAGCCTGGGAATCACGCCTGTTTTGCCAGGTTATTACGGCCTGGTCCCCACCGATTTTCGACACAAAAATCCTGATGCGAACGTAATCCCACAGGGAATATGGAATGGATTTACCCGCCCCGGCTGGCTGGATCCGCGCGATCCCCTGTTCGCAAAAATTGCGGCGGATTTCTATCGTCATCAGCGCGAACTCTTTGGAGATACATCGATCTACAGCATGGAACTATTCCAGGAAGGTGGCACGCCGGGGAATGTTCCCGTTGGTGCTGGATCGGTGGCCGTGCAACACGCTTTGGAAGCGTCCCATCCGGGTGCGTACTGGATGATGCTCGCATGGGAAGAAAACCCCAAACCTGTCTTGATCGACGCAGTAGACCGCAGCAAGCTGATAATCGTCGATGAAAAGCTCAACAGCAATGTACATCATGATCCTGAGAGCGATTACAAAGGTGCTCCCTACCTGTACAGCGCCATATGGGATTTTGGCGGCAATAACGTCCTGGGTGCACATCTACAGTCTTTTGGCACGCGGATACCCAAATTTGGGATGGCTCCCGGAAGCCATATGGAAGGCATCGCTTTCTACAATGAAGGGCTCGACACGGATCCCGCAGCCTTCGCATTCTTCATGGAAATGGCTTGGCACACGGAGCCGGTCAATGTTGGAAGGTGGTTTTCCGCCTATGCCGAACGCCGTTATGGAGGCTACGATCCTCATGCGGACAAGGCATGGCAGATCCTCGTAAATACCGCCTACCACATGCCTGCTGATCAAGAGGATGCCCAGGGATCGGTGTTCAATAGACGACCCAATCTTGTGACTCCGGCTTCACGAGGTAGAACTGACTTCATGTACAACCCTGCTGAATTTGAGCGTGCTCTACCAGAGTTGCTTGCAGTCGCACCAAAACTACGCAGGTCAGAGACCTACCAATACGATTTGGTAAACATCACCCGTCAGATCTTGGACAATCGGGGTCGTGCGCTCCAGTATCAACTCGCAGCCGCCTATGCCGCCAAAGATCAAGCGCAGTTCGTATCCTTGTCGCAGCAATGGCTCCAATGGATGCGTACAGAGGACAGCCTGCTGGCAACGAACCAATGGTTTCTGTTGGGTCCGTGGTTACAGGCACCGAAGTCCTGGGCCAGTAGCCCCGAGGAAAAAAAGGCAATGGAGTACGATGCACATTCCATTCTCACGACATGGGGAGGGCCTGAAGCCAGCAAGCAGCTGCACGATTATGCAAATAAGGATTGGTCGGGATTGATAGGCACTCTCTACTATCAGCGCTGGAAGCTTTATTTCGATAGGCTTGATACTGTTTTGAAGACAAAAGCTGAGCCCAAGCCGATCGATTGGTTTGCGATCGAAGATGCCTGGAATCGTCAGCCGGACTACTTCCAGCTCACTCCCAATGGGGATACATATGCCCAGGCATTGGTCATTGAGAAAGAGCTACGCGATCATCCCGCGGACTGGAGCAAGACCAATTACATGCACTGACCCCTCTTTGAGGAAGATGCCACAATCGATTTGGATTTTTTTAGCTGATGCCAACCTTGTAGCGAGGCCATAAAGGAACCATCGCCCAGGCATCGATTTTCGGTTCGCTTTCGCACTCCACTTCGATCACTGTCGTTGGGGAGTCGGGAGCTTCAACCGGTAATCCTGCTAGCCGCAAACGGAGCGGATCGTCTTGCGTAAACTCCACGTTCTGTCCCGTTTTTAGCAGACGCGCTGACCTCACCTTGGTCTTCACGCCGCCGATTGCAATGACGACACCCGGCTGGAAGAACGACAGCCATTGCGCTGCAGGCGTAATTCCCGGCCAGTTTTTCTGATGGACATACAGGGTATTTCCATTGCGCGTGAAGTTTGTATTGGGGATACTCTTCAGGGATCCTCGTTCGGTCGCGTAGATAGATTTGCCATTTGTATCCAGCCATTTCCCAACCGTTTCCAGAATCTCCACAGATTCTACGGGGACCGATCCATCTGGCATGGGCCCGATATTCAGCAAATAGTTGCCCCCGCCAGACGCGCACGTGGCCAGGTTATTCACAATCGTTTTCGGGGTTTTCCACGCATCATCGCTCCGGTTGTATCCCCAACTATCGTTCAACGTCATGCATGTTTCCCACGCCCGTCCCACTTGGGCGGCCTGAATATGCTGTTCCGGGGTAGAAAAATCCCCATCCAGACCATTTCGATTATTCACAATAATCTCAGACTGCAGCTCAAATACCATCTGGTTCATCCGCTCCGATTCCCATTGCTCCGCCGTCAGTGGCCAGTCCACGTCGTACCACAGGATATCGATCTTGCCATAGTTGGTCATTAACTCGCGGATCAATCCATGCGTATAAGCAACAAATCGCTTTCTCGCTGCCTCATCCGTTTTGCAGCGTGCTCCATCGGGATGATGCCAATCCATCAGCGAGTAGTAAAAGCCGACCCGGAGTCCCTCCGCGCGCGCAGCTTCCACATATTCCCGCACCAGGTCTCGTCCCGGCCCCTGCTTCGGAGCGCAATAGTCCGTCAATTTCGTATCAAACATGCAAAAGCCTTCATGATGCTTGGTCGTCATCACCATGTATTTCTGGCCCGCGCGCTTGGCCAGTCTCGCCCAGTCTCGGGCAGCATTCGGCTTCGGATGGAAATGTTTGGCCATCAACTCGTATTGCGGAATGGGAATCCCCTCCGCTTCCAAGGCCCATTCATGCTGGCCTAACACGCTGTAGAGTCCCCAGTGGATGAACATTCCAAATCTCGCTACGTGCCACCACTTCATCCGCTCTGCCCGGGTCGAAGCCTCCTTGGATTCAGTATCCGAAAGTACTCCGTCGCTGGTCTTGGGTTGCTGCTCCGCCATGCCGAGCGCGCTCGCTCCGCCTGTGTAAGCCAGCGCACCTGCTGCGCTCAGGTGCTTCAAAAATAGCCGTCTGGAAATTTCAGCCACGTTCATTCGTTCTCCTCCGTCATCTGCAGAGCCATTTCGATTTCTATTGCAGTTCTCTCGATCATTCAATTGCCACAAATTGGTAAGTCGCCTTACTCCACCCGGTAGAGCGCCGAAGCATGCGGTGCCAGGGTGACGTTCACCCCACTCGTTCGGCCAAGGGTTGTATGCAGCCACAGATCGCGTGCAACATGATCCCCCGCGCCAAGACCCAACTTCTGCCAGGAATATGTCAGGTTCAATGGGCTATCGCTCACGTTGAACAGCGCAACATATTCACCCTTCGCTTTGGTGGCCCGCGCGGTCCACACCCAGCTTTGCTGTGTATGGATCAATGCGTTATTGTCGGTGGAGTTTTGGTCAACAGCAATCACTTCGCGATTGGTAATGATCGCTTCTGTCGAACGATCCATCCGAGTGAGGTTTGTGCCCAGAATCAGCGGAGAACGCGCAATCGACCAGAGCGTAAAAACGGTCCGAACTTCATTAGCGGTCAGGCTCGACTTGCGCATCGTGTGCCATCCTGGATGCGGCCCGAGCCAACCGATTGGCAGCATGTCCCCATCCGGCCAGTGCCCCGGTCCCGCATAAGGTTCCCATTGCGCTAACAATGGAAACTGCCCAATCACACCCTGGGTGGATGTCTTCGATAGGTTTACATACCAGTGATCCCAAAAATCGTCTGAGATGCGCCACAATTGCGCCTGTTGCACCACATCCGCCGCGTCGGCGAGAGGCGTGGGGCCAGGAGAGAGGCTCAATACTATAGGTCTTCCCGTCTTTCTGAGTGCGGCACTCACCATATGAATGGAGTCTTTTTTGTAAGGCCGTGAGATGCAGTCCACTTTGACGAAATCGACACCCCACCCAGCATATAACTTCGCAATGGAGTCGTAGTATGCTTGGCCGGCGGCATTATCCTTCACCCCATAATTGTCATGATTCCATCTGCAGGTGTCGGAGGTATCTGCAGCGTCGGCGGCATGGTAGCTCGATCCAGCAATGGGCAAGTTGCGCTCGACCGCCTGTCTCGGAATTCCCCTGATAATGTGAATGCCGAATTTGAGTCCCAACGAATGGACGTACGCTGCCAGAGACTTGAATCCATGATCGTCGCCGGCAGAAGGAAACCGGTCGATTGCGGGAATATACCGCCCGTTCGCATCCATCGTAAAGCCCTGGTCTGTCTGCCCTGGGTGCGCCAGATACCAGCCTTCGTCGATCACTACATATCGCCAACCAACGGGCTTGAGATGCTCGTCGAACCAACGTACGTTCTGTTTGAACTCGGCCTCGTTGATTGTCAGCCCATAAGAATCCCAGCTATTCCACCCCATCGGTGGCGTTGCGGCAAGTTGCGCATGCGCCAACATCGGCAAAGCAATCAGGAGTGTAAAAAGAAGAGCGATTTTTCGCATGTTCTCTACCCTATCGGAAATGATTTTCAGAAGTATACGCTGGAATACATGGCACTGACACGACGACACCGTAGCAGATGTAAGGAAAGCAACGCATACCGCAAGTAGTCAGAAAGATATCGATGCCAGGCCCGGACTTCAACTGACGGGTCACATCAGGCCGCCATCTGGTACAGTGGTAACGCATGTTCATCAGGCTCTCTCGCACGCTGGAGGGCACCACAACCTCATCGTTAAAGGAGATATATGGTTACTCGACGTGAGTTTCTCGATACGCTTGCCGTCGGCGGAGCTGGCCTCGCAATCGGATCGACCGCAAAGAGCTATGGCCAGATCCTCGGCTCTAATGATCGCTTGAATTTTGCCATCATGGGCCTGCACAGCCGCGGCTACGCACACCTCGGGTCGCTTAAGGCGAACGAAAAAGCTGCTCGGGTTACACATGTCTGCGACGTCGACAAGAATACTATGAAGAAGTTTGCCGACAAGGCACAGCAAGTACTGGGCTATGCCCCCGCGACTGCCCAGGATTTCCGCGAAGTTCTCGCAAGCAAAGACGTCGACGCCATCACGATTGCCACTCCCGACCACTGGCATACGCCGATAGCCATCGATGGCTTGAAAGCAGGCAAGCACGTCTATGTAGAGAAACCATGCAGTCACAATCCGGCTGAAGGAGCGCTGCTGGTACAGGCACAAAGAAAGTATCGGAAACTTGTACAGATGGGGACCCAGCAGCGTTCTTCACTGCACACCATCAAGATCGTTGAGCAGATTCACGATGGTCTTATTGGCAGACCCTACTATGCGAAAGCCTGGTATTGCAACACGAGAAAATCGATTGGCGTAGGGAAGGTAGTACCCGTACCGCCGCAGCTCGATTGGGATCTCTGGCAGGGCCCTGCGCCCCGCAGGCCCTATAAGGACAATGTCCAACCTTATAACTGGCATTGGTTTAGGAATTG
>JBDTBI010000325.1:0-2960 GCA_039924215.1 Acidobacteriaceae bacterium | reverse complement strand
CGCGATGATCTTCCTTCTGGCAGATGTACAGTTCGCAGCCCAGAATGGGATTGATGTCGTATTGCTTGGCCGCATTCAAGAAGTGGATCGCGCCATAGATGTTCCCGTGGTCCGTCATGGCGACGGCTTTTTGCCCCATGCCTTCGACGTGCTTCAGCAGCTTGTCAACGTCGCAGGCTCCATCCAGTAGCGAGTAGTCCGTATGCAGATGCAGATGAGTAAATTCAGTCATGCTCTTGCTTCCATTCTAGTCGGCCAGAACTGCGTCGCGACAGTCTGCGCATCGAGCCGAAGGAGGGCACCTGAGGAAATCCAGTCAAAAACTCACAGCGAGGCCCTGGAAACAATGATTTTGAAACATAAAATTATTTTGTCATCCAACGTTGTTCGATTTTCGCCAGGAATGCGCCACGGCGGAAAGAACGCGGAGGGAAGCGAGCATGCCGTCTGCTTCACCCTTTTCAAAATCACCTTCGAGTACCGCCATCTGGTTTGTCACGTGGGCGAAACACAGGACAGTCTTCTGGCGGGCCTGTGCGAATGCATACAGCGCGGCGGCCTCCATTTCAACGGCAAAGATTTTGCGAGAGCGGCGCTCCTCGATGGCGGCTGGTGTTTCCCTGAATGGCGCGTCCGTCGTCCACGTCGCGCCACAATAGACGGGAGGCTGAAGGTTCGCCAGGGCTTCCATCGCACTTTCAACCAGCAGCGGATCGGCACAGGCAAAGTCGGAGGGAGGCAGATAGTGGTAGCTCGTACCTTCATCTCGTAAGGCGCGGTCGATAAGGAGAAAGTATGGCGGCGGTGCGTGTTGGAGAATTTGTCCAGCCGACGTGATGCTGATCAGGAATCGACAGCCCGAGACGAAAAGCTGTTCGGCAAGCAGCACGGCAAAGGATGCCCCCACGGCACAGCCGATGATGCCGAACGTTTCTCCCTCATGCTCAAACTCATACAAATCGGTGTGATAGCACGCCCAGGAATCGGACCGACGGGCTTCACCTCGTTTCAGCAAGTTTCGAACGATGTCCCCATCCGGATCTAATAGACATATATCCGGAACCTTGCCCGCCGGAAGATTCTTCTGCCTTCGCGCTTCCCTCAAAAGATTTCCAGGCTCGAAAATGGATGCAGCGTCATACTCCTTGCCCGTTAGAATCGGCGGAATCGCCCATCCTTTTTCTTTCTCTGCCATTCCAAACCCCTGACGTCGCTTACCGAAAATACTCTTCATCCTTCATTAGAATTGAAGATGAAGCAGAATGTTATGCGATTCCTTTCCGATCCGAAATCTATGGAAAGATTCAACGGCATCTGAAAAGAAAGAGCAATTTGATACACATCCGCGTAAACGCCGACGGCTCCAATGACAAACTCTGACACGGGGGATGAGCCTCGCCAGAGGAGCGGTTCGCTCGCGTGGCGCGCCATGCGGCACCGGAATTTTCGTCTGTTTTTTAGCGGCCAGAGTATCTCCCTGATCGGGACGTGGATGACACGGATTGCTACGGCCTGGCTGGTGTACCGGCTTACCGGCTCGGCGTGGCTGCTGGGGATTGTAGGGTTTGCCGGTCAAATTCCCACGTTTCTACTGGCACCCTTCGCAGGCGTATGGGTTGACAGGCTGAATCGCCGTCACGTTCTGGTCGTGACCCAGGCATTGGCCATGGTGCAGTCCCTGGCGCTAGCGGTGTTGACTCTTAGCCATCGCATTACTATCGCGGAAATTTTATGGCTGAGCGTGTTTCAAGGCCTGATCAACGCGTTCGACATGCCTGGGCGTCAGGCCTTTATGGTGCAGATGGTTGAGAGCCGTCTGGACCTGGGCAACGCCATCGCGCTGAACTCCTCCATGGTGAATATGGCGCGGTTGATAGGCCCGTCCCTGGCCGGCCTGGTGATTGCAGGCTTTGGCGAGGGCTACTGTTTCCTGATCGACGGCTTCAGCTATATTGCCGTGATTCTGTCGCTATTGATGATGCGGCTGCCGAAATTCGTGGTGAAGTCCGCAATTGTGTCGATGATGAAACAGCTGGAGGAAGGCTGGACCTATGTCTCGCAGTTCTCACCGGTGCGGACGATCCTGCTGCTGTTCGCAGTGGTCAGCCTGATGGGCATGCCCTTCACCGTGCTGATGCCGATCTTCGCTGTCAATGTGCTGCACGGCGGTCCGCACACGCTTGGGTTTCTGATGGGCGCGGTAGGATTGGGCGCGCTGGTTGGGGCCATTTCGCTGGCGATACGGAAGTCCGTACTCGGCCTGGGGCGTGTCATCGCCGTATCTGCGACGATTTTCGGAGCGTCTCTGATCGCTTTTGGAATGTCACGATGGCTGTGGCTTTCGCTTGCCCTGATGGCGGTTACGGGCTTTGGCATGATGCGAGGGATGGCTGCCAGCAACACGATCATTCAGACGATTGTGCCCGAAGATAAACGAGGGCGCGTGATGAGCTACTACACCATGGCGTTTGTCGGCATGGCACCGTTCGGCAGCCTTCTGGCGGGCGGTTTGGCCCATCTAATCGGGGCACCCGTGACCCTGATGGTGACCGGAGCGTTCTGCATTGCCGGTGCTGGCTGGTTTGCCACTCGATTGCCGAACATCCGGCTCCATGTTCGGCCCATCTACCGCGATATGGGAATTCTGCCGCCGGAAGTGATCACGGCGATTGCGGACGGCAGCGGCGATTAGGACGAGCCTTCTGGTGCTCCCAAATCTGACCGATGATTCCAAACGGAACCCAATTACCTGCCGGATTATTTCTTCTTTGGCTTCGACTTGGACTTTACGGGAGATTTCTCCGCTAGCTTGCCGTTCTTCTGAATCTTCTTCGCGGAGGACGTCCCAGCTTTCTTCTCGGGTGCTTTGCCGCCAGATTTAGCCTTAGCGGAAGCTTTCGCAAGTGGGCGATTCGGAGTTTTGACGGATGACTTGGCCGCTCCGTGAGAGCTGGTGGACG
>JBDTBI010000324.1:0-2564 GCA_039924215.1 Acidobacteriaceae bacterium | reverse complement strand
GCGGCCGTCCGTCGCTGCTATTTCACGGACGCGCTGCTGTCGTGGCCGAGAGGCTTGGAGTTCGCAACTCCGCGCTTTCGCTGACCCATACCCGGACGCTGGCTCTGGCGCAGGTCGTGTTGGAAGATTTGCCACAGCCGGTTGATTGAGGCAAGCGCCCTGGCTGGCTGGCGGAATCGTTTCCCGAATCGCCAAGATTCGCAACCCATTCCGGCGGAATGCATCTATATTGGAACGCGCCTAATAGTACGGATGGCTTGAATCGCGATTGCCGACAGGCTGAGCGGGCGGGATAGATAGTGCTCCCGGATACGGGAAGACCTCTGTTATGCTCGACATATTCAGTTTTGCGATGGGCGTGTCGTAATTCCAATCAATCCAGCCTAGCCAGGAGAAGTTGTGCCAAATCAACATGAAATCCGTTGGTCACAATTGAAGGTGGGCGTCCTGGTGATTGTCGCCCTGGCGGCCCTGACCGGGCTAATTTTTCTTATGTCGGGGAGTACCGGGGGTCTCTTCAGCCGCCGGATCATTGTGCATTCCTATTTTTCAAATGCCTCCGGCCTGAAAGCGGGTGCACCGGTCAACCTGCAAGGCGTCAGCATTGGCACGGTCAAGAAGGTTCTCATCATTCCGCATCGGAAAGAAGCTCCGGTGAAAGTGATCATGAGCCTTGGCCTGAATTATCAGGACGCATTGCATACGGATACGAAGGCTTCGCTGCAAACAGCCGGCGTGCTGGGAGATACGTTTGTCGATCTGGATAGCGAACACGCGACAGGCCCCGAGCTTCACAATGGAGACGAACTGCCGGTCAAGCCCACGCCGAGCCTTTCCGACGTGATCAAGTCCAGCCAGGGCACCATTAACCAGGTGAACACGATTCTCGCCAAAATGAATATTCTGGCGGACGCGCTTCGCACCAGCAAAGGCTCCCTGGGCTTATTTATCAACAACCCGGAACTGTACAATCACGCGGTGAAGACGGTGGCGCAGCTGCAAGACATGATCACCGCAATTAACCAGGGGAAGGGCACGCTTGGCAAGCTGGTGGCCGATGAAACCTTGTACAACCATGCGAATGACACGATTTCAAAGCTGCAGGATATTGTGACGCAGATCGACGAGGGCAAGGGGACTGCGGGCAAGCTGGTGAAAGATCCGTCCCTCTACAACAACGTGAACCATACTGCCGAGAATGCCAACCACCTTATTACGAACATTAACGAAGGCAAGGGAACGCTGGGAATGCTGTCGAAAGATGAGGCATTTCGGAACAAGGTCAGCTTAACCGTTTCCAACCTGCAGGCGATGCTGCAGCGCGCCAATGAAGGCAAGGGGACAGTGGGCAAACTGTTGCACGATCCGTCGCTTTATAACAACAGCGATCGGGCGATTGTCGAAATGCGCGGCCTGGTGAAGGCGGTTCGCGAAAACCCCAAGAAATATCTCTCGATCAAGCTGCACATTTTTTAAGGATTGCAGCGCGTCGCTCGACCCTCGTTGGATTCGAGCGGACGCGGTACAGATGTGCCCAAAGGGAAACCGCAGGTCCCTCCACTCCGCTTCGCTTCGGTCGGGATGACAGTTGTTTTGCTGGGTACACCTTTCCAAACCGCTATAGGTGCTGCGGAATGGCGGCTCCCGATGCATCGATGCGCGTCTCTGCCGGCAAGTGGCGGATCAACAAGGGGCAGCCGATGATGCCGGTGAATGCCTGCCGCGTCTGGTGAGCAAACCGCCGTTCATTTTCTTGCGGTATAGATACGGTTCTCGCGTTATCGATCCGGCCTTATTTGGGATGGGCCTGTCGTATCCCACCCTAACCGCAGAGAACACGGTTAGGATGGGGCACCCAGAGGCCATGCTTCAGGGCCGCATCCTGGCGAGATCGTCTCTTCCGTTTCCGGTCTGTTTTTGTCCACTCTTCCCCCCGGCTGTTAAAGATTGGCGCGACTGGCACAAATACGCCGAGCCTTTTACAATTGGGGAGGAAGTAATCCAGACATCAAATTCTGCATGGGCAGTCCTCTGCGTCGCACCCAAGACCAAGAGGTTGAAGGACACACATGACGTTTTGGAAGTATAGCCGTGTCGCTCTGGCGTTGATCGGTTCAGTGGCTCTCGGCCTGAGCATCACTTGCTGCGGCGTCTACACCACCGGTTATATGTATGTGACGGGAGCGCAGTATAGCCAGATTGGCGCCTATAAGATCGACCACGATTTTGGCTATTTGACGCCGGTTACCGGCTCGCCGTTTGCATCCGCGGGGGCCGATCCCGTGCAGGAAGTTGTCATCCCAGGCGGACGTTTTCTGGCGGTCGTATACAAGGGAACAAGTCAGACTGCCGGATCGGGAGGCGTTTCCATCTATACCATCGGGGGCGCCGGGGTGCTGTATTTTCAGGCCAGTTATGCGACGTCCGGCATCAATCCTGTTTCCATTGCACTGAATCCGGCCGGCACATTTCTCTATGTCGCCGATCAGTATGCTCCAGACGGCTCGGGGAAAGGCGATATCACGGTTTTCCAATTTAACCCGGATACCGGCAAGCTGACGCTG
>JBDTBI010000323.1:0-3112 GCA_039924215.1 Acidobacteriaceae bacterium | reverse complement strand
ATGCGGAGGCTGGCGAGGTCAGCGAGCGAAGGAATAGATGGAAGCACGCGGGGCGCTGCGGCGAGAGCCCCTCCGTGCGCGGCAGCGGCGGCCGCACCGCTGGAAAGCTTCATAAAGGTGCGACGATTCATTAGTAGGGATCCCCAGCGCAAAGGTATTTAGAGCAAGTAACTTGCAGCCGAATGATACTTGATGCCATGTGTTTCATGTCAAGAAGTGCGTCAGGAGGTTCGTTTTACGGTAGTTTTGCTCATTGCGGCAGGTTAGATACCAACCTGACTTACCAGGAGTTAGACTCGGATCACTTCGGAAGCGAGTTCACCAGTCAAGCCACAGACCTATGGGCTTATCAGAAGAGGGTGAAGATCGACTTCTCCCGGCCCGGCAAGCCGACCGACAATGCGTTCGTAGAATCGTTCATGCCGCCCACGGAACTACCCGCTCCATCACGGAAAGAAACCCCGCGCGTCGCGTAGGCCGCGCAAACCGCTCGAACCCTGCCGCCGTTGCCAACGTCTGCTGCCGCATCGCCATTTGCCCTCAACTACAACGTATCCAATCCCACTGTGGATCGCCGACTTGCTCAGTGTCTCCTTAGGGGCGGAAGCTAATCAGGTCGATTCGTTCCTGACCATTTTCAACGAAACGAGCAACCGTATAGAGAGTGCCATCCAACCCCATGACGAGACTCTGCCCGGGAGTCACAGGGTGGCCATCGGCCAGCTTGATCTGTCCATGATCGCGATACGTTCCGGTTGCGATGTCGTATGTGATCAAATCAGTCCATTTTCTATTTGGCAGGGCCCAGGCAGCTTTCGCGTTCGGCCCCGAAGTGTGCGGCGTGCTGGTCAGGTAATAGAGCGTATGTCCGTCTGGCCCAAGGACGAAGCCAAGATACCCATAAAAAAAGCCACTGTACATGCCCGTTTTCTTTGCTGCTTCCGATGCGAGACGCTCCACCACCTGTACAGAGGGAACACTTGGATCGAAACGAAACAAGTAATCAGAACGTCCGTTTATGGCGTAGATGGCATTCTGGTTCGGGACCCAGAGGGCGTCGCGCCAGTTGTACGCCATGCCGGGCCGTGTGGGGTCGAGTTCCCCAAAGTAATCCTTCTTGAGGGAAACGCCAGCGACGGCCTGTACCGAATCCGTGTCGTAGCTGTATCGGTGAATGACTCCATCTCCTGTGGTGAAGTAGGCATCTCCGTCTCGCGGATCCATCGCGATTCTGCGGCAAATCGCTCGATACGTGGTACCTACCTTCCCCATTTCGCCGCCAAGGAAAACTGTGCCGAGATTTTTCAGCGACTTGGTTTTTAAGTCGTACCGCAGGAAATAGCCGGAAGGCCACGTTATCCCATACAGCCGACCGCGCTTTCCATCCATATTGAAGGTAATAATTCCTTCTCCCTTTGGAGCTATCGCGAGGCTGTCAAACTTCTTTGTCTTTAAGTCATAGGAGACGAAGTGGCCACCGGGATATGGGAGATAGCCCTGAGGTGCTGCTGTGGCTCTTTCAAGACCATGTGCTTGGTTGTAATAGCCCAGATGAGTGGCGAAATACAGCTTGTCATGATCCTGAATAAAGTCGGTGTGAACTTTTCCCTGTGCAACGGCCTTCGTGTGCTGACCCACCGCATCATTCAGATTTGCGATATGCGTGATGACCTTCGTCTTTGGATTGAAGGAATACATCTCCCCGGGGACGTTGTACGTCGGTGACGAAATTACATAATAGATAATTCCATCGTGCGTTATGCCTATCCCGTTGAATGACTCTCCAAGTCCGGCCGCGGCTGGGAAGTTGGAATTGTATGCAGTTGCCGTTACGACAGGCTGGTGAGCGGCCTGACCAAAGAGAACGGGCGCTGTGCCACCGAGAACGACCAGGGCCATGACACATTGGCGAATACCAGCAAGGATTTTCATCTGCAACTCCTCAAAAGTTGGAACTACGAACCGACTGGGTGCCGCGAAACAAGCCCCAGAAAACGCAGGCGATGCCAGTACTCCAAAGATCGCCAGTTCCAGGAAAGTTCCCTACGCCCCAGCTCATCAGAAGATGCGGTAGCACTTGGAGTCCAGTATATCCATCGTCTTCCACGCATCGTCGTGATGCCCTTGCGGTGCCTTCCGCTTGGAACACCGACGAACGGCTTACGGAAACATTGAAGGCAGCCTCTTTTTATCCGAACCCTTTCACTCGGCGCGAAGTTTTTCACGCCAAGGAAGTTTTTCACTCCAGAATTGATACGGCAATTTACGCGGGCCGACGGACTTGTTGAAGACTGGCTTTCACCGAAGTCGCGACCTGACGCGCGATTTCTTCGTACCCTTCCTTCTTGTAATGCACGTTGTTGGGCTTAAGGTGCATGTCCAACGGCATGCTCTTGGTAAGAGCATAAAGGTCATCGATCTTGACGCCATGCACATGCATGATCCGCGCTGCCGCTTGATTGTATTGCACGACATCCTCGGGAATTCTGCCGGAGGATCCCGGGGGCACTGCGGTGGTCGCCGCCCAGATCAGCGATGCGCGCGTACGCTCCATCCTTTCCACGAGTCGCGTTAGGTTCTTCCGATACTCCAGCAGCGGAATCGCCTGGGTGCCAGGGAGCTTACCCATGATGGGAGCGCCGACCAGATGGGCCTTCGAATCGCCGGTTGAAGGTGAAGGTACCTGCCGGTAATAGGCAAGGTCGTGAAGGCCCCAGTTGAAATGAATTACATCCCATTTTGTATCTCCCAGCCACGAGGCGAGATGGGCCAGGCCGAAAGCAGTGTTCCCACAGTTCACTGGCGCCAATCCATTGGCCTGCATTGGATGCATCACGTTCGCCTGCCCTTGGAGCAAGCGACGAACATCCAGCGTGTAGCCCATGGAGATGGAATCGCCAAGGATCAGCACGTTCGGAAGAGCAGGATTGGGATCCATGCTCCATTCACTGTGAGGATTTCGAGTGGGCGCATCGAGTTGCGCACCCGCTCGCCCGCAGGCCAGTGCCACGCCAGAACCCACCAAAAGCATCAATGCCCGTCTACGATCCAACATACCCTCCGATCCAACGTGCCCTCCTAAGTCGTATCTCAATCCGGTTGTACCTTTGGG
>JBDTBI010000322.1:0-6772 GCA_039924215.1 Acidobacteriaceae bacterium | reverse complement strand
GCTTGCGCCAGGGTCACGTTCACCTTGTTGTTCAGCATGGGGGTGACCACCATGAAGATGATGAGCAGGACCAGCATAACGTCCACCATCGGCGTGACGTTGATGTCCGAATTTACTTTCTTACCTTCGTTCCTTACTGCAATTCCCATATGAAACTCCAGGGGTTGAAAACTACACCAGTTTATGAAGGGTAAAATATTTGAATTTCAATCTTCCGGCGGTCTGCCCGGCCAGCTGGCGACGCCGTTCGACGTCGCCAGCCGCAACCGTGATTCTCGCTAGAAACTTACGGCCTGAATCCTGCGCTGCCAGCTAGTGACGAGCGCCCTGCTTCAGGAAGTAATCCACCAGCTCGCTGGAAGAATTGTCCATTTCGACATCGAAAGCTTCCACGCGGTTGGTGAAGTAGTTGAAGGCCATAACGGCCGGAATCGCCACGAACAATCCGAAGGCTGTGGTAACCAGGGCTTCGGAAATGCCGCTGGCAACCGCATCAAGACCGGTGGTGTGCTGGGCAGCGATCTGCTGGAAAGCGTCCAGAATACCGATGACGGTACCAAACAGCCCAATGAACGGCGCAACGGATCCGATCGTTGCCAAACCGCCCAGGCCCCGCTTCAGCTTGGCGTGGACAATTGCTTCGGAGCGCTCGAGGGCGCGTTGGCTCGCTTCCACCTGGTCGTCGGTGACGGTGCCACCGCTGCCGTAATTGCGGAACTCCTGGAGCCCGGCGGTTACAACTTCGGCTAGATGGGATTTCTTATTGCGGTCGGCGACTTTGATAGCTTCATCCAGGCGGCCTTCCTTCAGAGCGCCTGCAACCTTCGGAGCGAATTCACGGGACTGCTTGCGGGCAGCCGAGAAGTAGAGCGCACGATCAATCATGACGGCCAGGGACCAGACCGACATAATCAGCAGAACGAAGACGACAGCTTTGGGCAACCAGCCCATGCTGTGCCACATTTCCACGAGACTGAATCCAGCGGCCTGCTGGTCTTGAAAGTACGCGGCTAATGTAGCCGTGTGCGGGGTGAAGTGCATTAGGTTTGCGAGAATCACAGGAATTTATCCTCCTTAAGGATAAGCTTGCTTTGGTTACAGCCGGGCTAACGAAATTTTTGAGAGCGAGTGATTGAGAAGGTATCACTCATTCAAAGTGAAAACAACAGCGATCGTGGTATCAACAGCAACAGGTACCCCATCCAGTACGGTCGGCCGATAGCGCCAGCGCCTTACGGCGTCCAGAGCACTTGCCTGCAGCATCGGGGGGCCGCTCTCCACCTTCAGGTCCGCAATGGTTCCATCTTTTGCGATGGTTGCCTTCAGAATAACTGTTCCTTGAATCCGCGCCGCTTTCGCAATCGCCGGATAGGTTGGAGGGACCTCATTAATCAGCTTGCTGGCCTCGACACCGGAGGACACAACAATCTTCTTGGGCGGAGCCACTTTCACGACCGGTCCTGCGTTTCCCAAGCCTCCAAGAATGCCGCTCATCGTCCCGGTGCCACCGAGTCCACCCATGCCGGATACGCCACTGGGCGGCGGGGCCGAAACCTTCTCCATGCTGATGTTGTGCGGAATTGTACTGGGAGCCCGCAACAGGTTCTGCATCGACTCAACGTGAACCTGGACAACTTTAACCTGCGGCGGCGGCGGCGGTGGTGGTGGCGGCGGTGGTGGTGGTGCCACGAGCAAGGTTGCCAGCGCCTGGCTAGGCAATGCTTGCGGATAGATAAGGGGAATCAAAATCAGAACAATCACCACCGACGCATTCAAAACCGCTGTGGCGATCATCCAATACTTGCTTTTGGTTTTCAGCTTTCCAGCCGATTCAAATAAGCTGTCTTCGAACATAACAATCCCCCCGGTTCTATTGCCACGTCATACGTTGCATTTCCCTGTATTCCTTAGACACCGTACACCCGGTAGAAAGTTCCCGCGCATTGCAAAAAATGCTCGAATTAGCTTTTGGGGGGATTTTTTGAGCCAATCCTCTAAGCGCGAGTCTTCTTCCCGGTAGGTAAAACTATCTTCTTTCCCCGGCCAGCTCGCCAGTCTTGATAGGCTACCAGCATTGGGGATGCCACGGCAATCGAAGAATACGTCCCAATCAAGATTCCGATCACCAGCGCAAAGGAAAAGCCGTTCAGGACCTCTCCGCCAAACAGGAACAAGGACAAAACAGTCAAAAAAGTTAGTCCGGAGGTCAGTACGGTCCGGCTCAATGTCTGATTGATGCTGATATTTACGATGTTCGCGAACGACTCGCGGCGCATCAGGCGCAGATTTTCCCGGATACGATCGAATACGACGATGGTGTCGTTCATCGAATAGCCGATTAGCGTCAGGATGGCGGCAATGACGGTCAGCGTCATCTCGCGATTGGTCAGACTGAAGGCGCCAATCGTAATCAATGTATCGTGGAATACCGCGACCACAGCGGCCACACCGTAAATCAGCTCAAAGCGGAACCAGAGATAGACCAGCATCCCGGCCAGCGAATAGAGGGTTGCCAGTATGGCCTGCTTGCGCAATACGGCACCCACCTGCGGCCCGACTATCTGCACATTTCTCACCGAGAAGCCCGACAGGTACGCCCCTTGTTGCAGCGCGGCCAACACAGGAGGATCGACCTTCCCGTTCAGTTCCGCGATGGTATCGAGCACGCCGCCCTTGGCTTGGTCGCGATGCGTCAGAATGGTCGATGCGATCTGCGGATAGCGGACCTCCTCCACAGCCGGATTATTGATGTGCAGCGGGTCGGTCTGCGTCAGGAACGCCGTCAGCGATCCAGTCGTGGCGTTATCCAGGTCGAGTTTTCCGGAGTTGGCTTCCTCGTGCGGCAAATAGTGTTTCTCAAGCGCTTCCACCAGGGTCGCCCGGGCGCTGTCGAGCGAGGCCTCCTTGAGATCGCGCTGCGGTACGGACACGATGATTTCATTGTCGGTGACGCGTCCATAGCGCACCATTTCAACGTCATGCAGGCCCGCGCTGTCCGCCGCACGACGAATGCGATCCAGATTCGGCGCCTGCTGGAACTTCAAAGTAATCTGCGTCCCGCCCTTGAAGTCCACGCCCAGCGGGAGGCCATGCCAGAAAAAGAGGGAAATAAGACCCGTTAGGCTGAAGATGACCGAAAAGCCGAGGAAATACCACTTCTTCCCCAGCCAGTCGACATTGACATCATGAAAAAATTCCACGCCGTGCTCCGAAAGTTCGAAGAAGCTCTAAATGTTTTGAAGGACCGCCAATACCGCAGCTGCGGTTCCCTCTATAACCTACCCGATTGAAATCGGCTCGCCGCGTTGCCTCTTGTTCAGGTGCGCCTCAAAAATGACCCGCGAGACATAGACCGCCGTGAACAGGTTTGCCAGCAAACCGATGGTCAGCGTGACGGCGAAACCCTGCACCGGACCCGTTCCGAACAGGAACAGGATGGCCGCCGAAACGATGGTCGTAACGTGTGTATCAATAATTGTCCGGAAGGCATGAGAGAAGCCCTGATCGACAGCCGCCGAGGGGGACTTGCCTGCGCGTAGTTCCTCTCGTATTCGCTCGAAAATCAGCACGTTCGAGTCGACACCCATACCGATGGTAAGAATGACTCCGGCAATGCCGGGTAAGGTCAGCGTCGCGTGGATGTATCCCATGACGCCCAGCAGGATTACCAGGTTCAGGATCAGCGCCAGATCGGCGTTGATGCCTGCGCCGTGGTAGTAAACCAGCATAAAGATCAGCACAAGGATCAGGCCGGCTGCGGCCGCCGTGACCCCGTGCCGGATCGAGTCCGCACCCAGCGACGGTCCAATTGTCTGCTCATCCAGAAAATGGATGGAAGCCGGCAGGGAGCCGGTACGCAGCATCAGAGATAAATTCTGCGCTTCCTCCTGGGTGATGCCGCCGCCTGAAATTTGCCCTTGATCGCGGATCGCACCCTGGATTGTCGCCACTTCGCGCACGGTATTGTCCAGCACGATGGCCATGCTTTTGCCGATGTTCGAGCTGGTGTACTCGTAGAACTTGTTGCCTCCCGCCGTGGTCAGCGTAAAGCTGACGTCAGGACGCTGGTTCTGATCGACCGAAGGCTGCGCGTCGCGAAACTCGCTGCCGGCCACAATGGACATGCGACGCAGCAAATAATATTGGCCGCCCGAAGCGGAGCTATCGTCGGATTTGACCAGTTCCGCATCCGGAGGGAACGTTCCGCCATTGGCCTGCAGCGCGTTCGATGGGTCGGGATAGGGTCCGCCCAGCACTTCATGGATTTCCAGGCGCGCCGTGGATTGGATCACATCCTTGACCCGGCCAAAATCATCGATACCCGGCAGTTCCACCAAAATCTCAAAATGGCCCGAGCCGGGACCGTATTCCTCAATAACCGGTTCGTTTACGCCCAGTTTATCGATGCGGCTGCGGATCGTCTCGATCGACTGCTGCAACGCACGCTGCTTGATTTCGCGCACCACCGAAGGTTTCATGGTCAGCGTGTAGGAATTGTTTATGCCGGCAACAACGTCGTACTGAGGCGCGTAGTGGTCGTTCAATACGGAGCGCACAGCGCTGTCTTTGTCCTGGCTGACGCCGGTGACCCGGATAATTTCCGGCTGGTTCTTCGGGTCGGGCTTGGTTGCCGTCGCCCCGGTTGCCCCCGCCGTTTTCAGGTCGTTCAGTACCCGCGACAAGTCACCGTCGCTGGTCGTGCCCACTGCTTCCTCCACCATCACCTGCAAAATCAGGTGGGTGCCGCCGCTCAGGTCCAGTCCGAGATGGATACGGGACAGGAAAGCTTCTTTCAGTGCCGCTCCGCTGAAGCCTTTGGGAATACCGATAATCCCGGCTACAAAGATCAGCAGGATGACAACGATCAGGATGGTTTTTCCAGTCAGATTCTTACGCATGGAGGTCTACAAAGATGGTACCGAATTGTGGATTGGTTTGGCTGGTAGTACGGTTCATGGCTTCGCTTGTTCCTCGGCCGTGGTAACGCTGGCGATAGCGGATTTGATGATTTCCAGTTTGATATTGTCCGGCGCCAGGCGCAGTTGCACAACGTCGTCTTTCACGGAAATGATGATGCCGCGAAGTCCGCCCGTGGTTGTGACTCGATCGCCCGACTTCAGATTCCCCAGCATTGCCTGCCAGGCCTTCTGGCGCTTCCTTCCGGGCGCAATCATAAACATATAAAAGACGACCAGAAGAAGAACGAACGGCGCCAGCGTCGTCAGGCTCTGCAACGGGTTGATGGCGAAAAGGAGCAGTGAGGTCATGCGGTACTTTCCTCGTGTCTAACGGCAACCGAGCCTCTTTTGAGGAGGGGCGGAGCCGATGGTTCAGTTTGAATATTTGCGGCCAGAAACTGCGGGAACGGAACAATGCGTCCTGTCCATAACTCAACTCCTCGCATCTTCCATTGCTGCAGCTGTGAGGCGGATCGTCTGGTATTTCCCTGAATGTTCTAGCTTACATCATGCGCACCGGACCGTCCGCGCACACGGCTGCGTAACTCCGACAACACACCTAAGGAAATAGCATCGCGTACCGACTGCATCGTGTCAAGGTAGGCGTACAGATTGTGGATGCTGTTCAGGGCTCCGCCCAGCGGTTCCTGGGTCATGGCGAGGTGGCGCAGATAGGCGCGGGTATAGCGCGCGCAGACCATACAGCCGCATGTGGGGTCGGGCGGATTCTGGTCCTCCGCATAGCGCTGATTTTTTATGTTCATTCGGCCCTCCGACGTAAACAGCAGGCCATGCCGCGCCGCCCGTGTCGGCAGCACGCAGTCCATCATGTCCACTCCCATGGCCGCATATTCCACAATTTCATCGGGATAGCCGACGCCCATCACATAGCGCGGTTTGTCCGCGGGCAGCAGCGGCAGCGTGGATTCAATTACGGCTCGGGTATGTTCCCGAGGCTCGCCCACGCTTAGCCCGCCAATGGCATAGCCGGGTAGGTCCAGTTCCACCAGGCGCTCGGCGGATTCGCGCCGCAGATCCTCATACATGCCGCCCTGCACAATTCCAAACAGGCTCGGGATCTGCCCTGCAAGATCCTGAAACCAGGGAACCTCTTCGGAGTGCGCAACGAAATAGTCGCGGCTGCGACGCGCCCATCGCATCGTCAGCTCCAGCGATTCGCGGGCCCGTTCGCGCGTGGCCGGATATTCCGTGCACTCGTCGAAGACCATGGCAATATCCGCGCCCAGCGCCAGCTGCACTTCCATCGAATGTTCCGGCGTAAAAAAGTGCGAAGAGCCATCGATGTGCGAGCGAAACCGCACGCCCTCTTCCGTTACTTTGCGCAAATGATTCAGGCTGAAAACCTGAAAGCCACCCGAATCCGTCAGGATCGGATGCGGCCAGCTCATAAATTGGTGCAGTCCGCCCAGGCGGCGAATCCGATCATGCCCCGGACGCAAATACAAATGGTAGGTGTTGCCCAGCAGAATCTGCGTGTGGATGTCTTCCAGCACATTTTGCGGGACGGCCTTCACCGTAGCCGCCGTGCCCACTGGCATAAACACCGGCGTTTCGACGACGCCATGCGGCAGTCGCATGGTCGCGCGCCGCGCCGTGCCGTCTGTAGCTTGAATGCTGAAAGAAAGCGACATGCCTGTTTGATTGTATGAGAGCGCTAGATTCAGGCACGCTTGGCGCGGAACTATACTGGAGTTGTTATGACAGATACTGTAAGACCGATGAAAGCGGCGGCGTGGATGGAGCGGGCGTGGCCGGAAGGTGGAGACGCCTTTTCGGAGTTTGCCGCTTCCGTA
>JBDTBI010000321.1:0-5019 GCA_039924215.1 Acidobacteriaceae bacterium | reverse complement strand
CCTCCACGATGGCATCCTACAGAGAGGTCACTGTCGGCCGGCGTTCCATTGCCTGGATTCCTCGCGGAGTTTTAGTTTGAGCGGAGCCAAAGGGCTCAGCATGACAATCGAATTTCCCGCAACAGATAGAGGAGCTACGTTATGAACAGTTTTGACAGCCGGTCCAATTTGAAATCCGGCAACCGTACCTATGAAATTTTTAAGTTGAGCGCACTGGAAAAACACGGAGTGTCGCTCCACAGCATGCCTTACTCCCTGCGCATTTTGCTGGAAAACCTGCTGCGCCACGAAGACGGCAAAAGCGTCACGGCAGACGACATCCAGTTTCTGGCGAAGTGGGACGCCAAGGCCGAGCCGTCGCGGGAGATTGCCTACATGCCGGCGAGAGTGCTGATGCAGGATTTTACTGGGGTTCCGGCAATTGTCGACCTGGCAGCTATGCGCGATGCCATGCGCGCGCTGGGCGGCGACCCGGAAAAAATCAATCCGCTGCAACCGGCGGAATTGGTCATTGACCACTCCGTGCAGGTGGATCAATATGGCACCGGCGATTCGTACTCCACGAATGTGGCGATGGAATACAGGCGCAATGTCGAACGATACGCATTTCTGAAGTGGGGTCAGACCGGATTTCGCAATTTCTCTGTCGTGCCGCCCGGCATGGGGATCTGTCATCAGGTGAATTTGGAATATCTGGCGCGGGTTGTTTTTACGGCAACTCCGGATGCGAAGGGCGTTGTGCAAGCCTACCCCGACACACTGGTTGGTACGGACTCCCATACCACGATGGTCAATGGTCTGGGCGTGCTGGGCTGGGGCGTGGGTGGCATTGAGGCCGAGGCCGCTATGCTGGGCCAGCCAGTGTCCATGTTGATTCCGCAGGTTGTGGGTTTTAGGCTTTCCGGGAAGCTGCACGAAGGCGCTACCGCAACCGACCTGGTGCTGACGGTGGCGGAGATGCTGCGCAAGTTTGGCGTCGTCGGGAAATTTGTGGAATTTTATGGGCCCGGGGTCAGTGAACTGACTCTGCCGAATCGTGCCACGATTGGCAACATGTCTCCCGAATATGGCGCGACCTGCGCCATCTTTCCAGTGGATGCCGAGACACTGCGTTATCTGCACCTGACCGGGCGCAGTGAAGAACAGATTGCGCTGGTGGAGGCTTATACGAAGGAGCAGGGTCTGTTCCACACACCCGATGCTCCGGAGGCGAAATATACGGCGACGCTATCGCTTGATCTTGGTACTGTCGAGCCGAGCGTGGCGGGCCCGAAGCGCCCCCAGGACCGAGTGCGGCTCAGCGAAGTGGGAGCGAGCTTCAGAAAGCAATTACCGGCGCTCAAGGGGCCTTCCGCTACCCTCAACGGAGAGCGCCAGGTGCAGCGGTGGGATGGCGAAGGTGGGACACCAGCGGCGAATGGCGATGCACAAGGAATGCCGGAACCTGGCCAGGCTGTTTCCGTGCGGGAACGGTTTAACGTGGATGTGAACAAATATCTGGACGATGGCTCAATCGTCATTGCGGCCATCACCAGCTGCACGAATACATCCAATCCCAACGTCATGGTGGCGGCCGGTCTTTTGGCCAAGAAGGCGGTCGAGAAGGGCCTTTGCGTGCCGCCCTGGGTCAAGACCTCTCTGGCGCCCGGCTCGCGTGTGGTGACGGATTACTACAAGAAGGCTGGACTGACGCCGTACCTCGACAAGCTACGTTTCAATCTGGTGGGTTACGGCTGTACCACCTGCATCGGCAACTCCGGTCCGTTGCCGCCGGATGTATCGAAGTCCATTGATGACTACGGATTAGTAGCCGTTTCTGTATTGAGCGGCAATCGGAATTTCGAGGGGCGCATCAATTCTGATGTTCGGGCGAATTACCTGATGTCGCCGCCTCTGGTGGTAGCGTTCGCGCTGGTGGGCCGTATCGATCACGACTTCGACAACGAACCGATGGGAAAGGACAAGCAAGGCCAGCCGGTCTACCTGCGGGATATTTGGCCCTCCCAAAAGGAAGTGCTGGCGGTACTGGACAGTTCGATCAATTCCGAAATGTTCCGCAAGGAGTATGCAAAGGTCACCGAAGGTGACGACAACTGGAAGAATCTGACGTTTCCCACCGGCAACACCTATGGCTGGGAGCAGGATTCCACCTACATCCGCAAGGCACCTTATTTCGATGGGATGAAGGCCGCGCCGGAAGCTGTCGACGACATCCATGGAGCGCGGGTTCTCGCTCTGCTGGGCGATAGCGTCACGACCGACCATATTTCCCCGGCGGGCGCGATCAAGCTGAATGGCCCGGCAGGGAAATATCTGGTGGAACACGGAGTCGAGCATGCGGACTTCAACAGTTATGGATCACGCCGCGGGAACCACGAGGTAATGGTACGCGGAACGTTTGCCAATGTGCGTCTGCGTAATAAGCTGGCTCCGGGCACGGAAGGTGGCGTGACGCGCCTGCTGCCGGAAGGCGAACCCATGAGCATCTTTGACGCGTCGGTGCGCTATGCGGAGCGTAAGACGCCGTTGCTCATTCTTGCAGGCAAGGAATACGGCTCTGGCTCCTCCCGGGATTGGGCGGCCAAGGGACCGAAACTGCTGGGCGTGAGTGCTGTGATTGCGGAAAGCTTTGAGCGGATCCATCGCTCGAACCTGGTGGGCATGGGCGTTTTACCGCTCCAGTTCGATGCCGGCAAGAATGCGGAATCGCTGGGCCTGACGGGGGAAGAGGTTTTCGACATTACCGGTCTGCGCACGATGCTGGATTCGAAGTTTGCAAACGGCCGCAAGCTGACCGTGAAAGCGAAGGGCACGGACGGTAAGACAAAGGAATTTTCTGCGACCGTCCGCATCGATACTCCGCAAGAAATCCTCTACTACCAGCACGGCGGTATTCTGCAGTACGTGCTGCGCCAGTTGGTGGGGAAGGCGTAGAGCAGCATCTCGTTCGCAATGGTTTGCAATGGTTCGCAATGGAAAGGCCTGGAGTTTTCCGGGCCTTTTGCTGTTGAAGTGAGTTCGTGCCGTTGTATCGTAAGGGAAGCTATTCTGAGCTTTGCATGCTTCCTGTACAAACATCACCCGCCAACCCAGAGATGTCGCATACAGAATCGAAGACATTCCTGTGGAAACTGCGGCGTATCACTTCCGGGGGGTCGTGGATTGCGGAGCTCGACGGGCTGCGTTTCGTTGCGATACTTTCCGTTGTGCTCTATCACATCTACGCCCAGCTGCTGGTTAAAAGCGGGCATCCAGTTGTTGTGCAAAGCAGATATGCATTTCTCGGGACGGCTGTCGGAAATGGTGATCGGGGAGTACGGCTATTTTTTGTGATCAGTGGATTTGTACTTGGCCTGGGTTTTGCGCGCCAGCATCTCGGCCTGGGCAAGGCCGTCAATTTGAAGAAATATTTTTTGCGGCGCATAACCCGACTTGAACCGCCCTACATCCTGAATCTTGTTTTTTGTGCGTTGGTGGCTTTTGTCTACTATCGCCAAAGCCTGCGGTACATGATTCCGCATCTATTGGCCAGTGTTCTCTATGTCCATAGCTTGGCTTACCGAGTGCCAAGCGTGATCAATGGAGTGACATGGAGCTTGGAAGTTGAAATTCAGTTCTATATCCTTGCTCCGCTGATCTCCCTCTTATTTCTTATCAGACGCCCGTGGCTGCGGCGGTCTATATTTCTTTCCTTGATCGCACTCATCGGCGTTCTACAGATGGAATTGCGCCTTGGAGCTTCGTTAGCGGCTTTGACGATTATCTTTTATCTGCAATACTTTCTGGCGGGGATGTTGCTCACGGACCTGTATCTTACAGTTCGTTCCTCTGTGGAAACTCACTGGGTATGGGACATTGTCAGTCTGAGTGGTTGGCCGGTTGTCTTTCTGGTTTCAAGAGATTTTCTCTGGTTTCATGCGATTTTGCCGTTTCTAATTCTGCTGCTCTATATCGCGGCGTTCCAGGGGGTAATATTTCGACGGTTTTTCAGCAATCTCTGGATCGCAACCATTGGAGGGATGTGCTATTCCATTTACCTATGGCACTTCTTTGTCATTGGAGTGTTCTTTAAGCTGACCCGGCACCTGGTGATATTCCATGACTTTTTACTGAACTACGTGGTCCAGATACTTACGCTGGGAATTCCTATTGCCGCCGTCAGTGTTCTGGCATTCGTGGTGATCGAACGGCCCTGTATGGATCCCGCGTGGCCGCGGAGATTGGCGGAACGGTTCAGACAAAGGGAAAAAATCGAGATTTAGAGAATGTCGCCGTTAAATTCCTACGCCATACTCCACGCTATTGCCGCTATCGCCGGCGTGGGCATAGAAATCGTACGGGTTGCGGTGGTTCAGCCGGTAGCGGATGCGAAGGTTTCGCCCCACATAGAAGCCTACTGCCACTGCTCCCGTTGCAACGGAAGCCCATCCCAAGATGCGAACCCAAGGTTTTTTTGCCAAACAAACATTCATTTTTGCCATTTCTTCCGGCCCAACCTTCCTTTGAGGCTGCTCCTGCCTGACCACGTGTAAGCTCAGACTTTGCATGCCAAAATCTTACCGCAAATGAGCGTGGCAAAGAATGGAAAAATGCCACCCCGTTTTACTCAGATGCATCCTTCTTGCCAATGGCTGATTCTCAACGAGTTTCAGGCTTGCGTGGGGTCTGGATATTGCTCCACACGCCGCAATAATTCCAACTTCTGGCTTGACGGTAGGAAGCTGGCCTCAATGGAATTTCCGGCCAGCTCGCGCAGGTGTTCCAGTGTCAGATCGAACTGCTTGTGCGCCAGCCAGTACTCCCCACAAAGATCGCTACCGAATAGTGCTGGGTCGTCCGAATTCAGTGTCACCATGAGTCCGTTTTCAAAATACTCGCGAACCGGATGTTCTTCCGGATGGGCACAGCAGCCGGTGCGCAGATTGCTGGTGATGCAGATTTCGATGGGGACCTGCTTGCGCGCCAGAGCTTCCACCAGTTCTTCATCCTGGGCGGCCGTCAACGCGTGGCCGATTCGTT
>JBDTBI010000320.1:0-18887 GCA_039924215.1 Acidobacteriaceae bacterium | reverse complement strand
TATCGTCATTTCGCAATCCGGGGAGACTGCCGATACACTGGCCGCGCTGCGCGAGGCACGCTCGCGCGGGATGCAGACTGCCGCCATCACCAACCAGGCCGGCTCCTCAATGGCGACCGAAGCAAATGCAAGCCTGCCTGTTTGTGCCGGACCGGAAAAGGCGATTCCGGCCACCAAGAGTTTTACCGGGCAACTGCTGGTTCAATATTTACTTTCGATCTCGCTGGCGCAGCAACGCGGTCACATCGCACAGAAAGTGGCGGATTCCATGTGTGGCGAAGCACTGGAGCTTCCTGGTTTGATCGCCAGGACTTTGCCGCTTTGGGAACAGCAAATACAGCAGCTTGCCGCCAGCTATCGAGAATCCAGTTCTTTCTTGTTTTTAGGCCGCGGCATCCACTACGCCATCGCACGCGAAGGCGCGTTGAAACTGAAAGAATCGTCCTGTATCCAAGCGGAGGGCTATCCGGCGGGCGAGTTGAAACATGGACCGAACGCACTGGTCGGCCCGGAGACTCCCCTGGTCGTGTTGGCTACGCACGATCCCAATGACCGCGATTCCGTGCTGCGCTATTCCAAAGTAATCCAGCTTTTGAAGGATATGAAACGGCAGGGAGCTGTCGTATTTGCTGTGGCAAACGAGGGCGACACAGAAGTTCCGGAAGTTAGTCAGCATTGCGTTTTTGTCCCGCAATGCAGCGAATACCTGCTGCCCATCTGCGAGGTCATTCCGCTCCAGCTTTTTGCATATCAAATCGCCCTGCTGCACGGCCAGGACGTCGACCATCCGCGCAACCTGGTAAAAGCTGTTGTCCAGGAGTAGGACACAATCGAGCCTCTATTAGAGAATTGCTCCTGACACTGTAGAGTGGCGAAGATGGGTTCGTGCAGCCTTTCTTTAAGGAAAGGTTGTGTGCGGTTTCATTTCAACGCTATACATCTTCGGGAGAAATGCTCGAGGGCTCTTCCTGCGGCAGTTCAAGGTTGATCAGGTTCTTGCGGAATCCCTTGGTTTTCCAGGCTCCAAAGCTGATGCCAATCGCCATCCAGATCAAACCCGCGACGATTGCAGTGCGGCTCAGATTCACCCACAGGACAAGGCAGATACAGAATCCCGCCACAGGAGGAAGAAAGTGGGTAAGTTTTTTTTCTTTTCCCCGTACGAAATAGTGAAGGAAGGCCGCCGCGTTCACGCCCATGAATGCGATCAGGGCGCCAAAGTTCAACATTTCCACGCCCAGTGCAAAACTCATGGAGAATGCGCCGATCAGTGCAACTACGCCGACAAAAATCACGTTGTTGAGCGGCACCCGCCGCTTGGGGTCCACGGCTCCAAAGAAAGATTTCGGCAGCGCCCCGCTTCGCCCCATTCCATACAGCAGACGCGCGGCGCCAAGTTGCGCTCCCATGCCAGAGCCAAAGTTGGCTACCAGCAGTGTGACTCCGACAATTGCCAGCATGGGAGGCCAGGCCCGCGCCGCAACGTGAACGAATGCTGTGTCTATATTGGGGTATGGCAGCCACGACGGCCAGATCAGTTGGGCGGCATACACTTCAATGGCGGAAAGAATGCCGATCACCACGCATGTCAGCACCGTCGCCAGCAGAATATTCCGCCGTGGGTTTTCTACCTCTTCCGAAAGAGTGGAAATGCCATCGAAGCCGATATACGTCAACACGGCAATCGATGTGCCGCCAAGAATCGACTTTGAATTCCAGGTACTTGGATTGTAAAAAGGCTGCAGGAAGAAAGTAGTCCCACCATGCGGATGCCCAAAAATGTAACGGGCAGCGACCACAAAAAATATGGCGATCACCACGCCCATTCCAGCCGCCAGGCCGGCATTTACATGGGCAGACGTTTCCACACCGCGTAGATTCAACCCGGTAAACAAAAATACGAAGAAAATCGCCCAGGCCCAGTAGGGAACTTGCGGAGCGAATACATGCGCTTGTTGGCTGCACCATATGGTGCAGATCAAGGGATTCAGCATGTAATCCATCACCATGCCCCAGCCCGTAATGTAACCCAGGGAGGGACTGATCTCTTGTCCGACATAAGTAAAAGCGGAGCCGGCGCTGGGATAGACGCGAGCCATGCGGCCATAGCTTATCGCGGTAAACAGCATGGCAATCATGGCGATCAGGATCGTCGTGACTGCATGCCCCCCACTGCGATTGTTCAGCACTCCGAAAACGGACATGGGGGCGACCGGCTGGACGACAATCACGCCGTACAAGATCAAGTCCCGCAAGGTGAGCGTGCGCCGCAGGCGAGGGGCGTTCGTAGTCTCGTCGGTGTTCTTCATAAGGGATGGTTCAATACTAGTGTGGCAACGTAGGGGATGCCAGCAGCTATCGCTGCATTACCGTTTCCGCCTTCGCAGGTCTTCGTGATGCCTGGGCCGGTGTTGGCAGCTGAGATCGATCCCAGCCACCGCCAAGGGAGCCCACGAGTTGCACCGCACCCGTCATCTGTTCCACTTCCAGATTGGTCAGTGTCCTCTGATTGTCCAGCAAGGTCGTCTGCAGATTGACAACGTCGATATAGGGGTCGAGGCCGCTTTTATAGCGGTTCATTTCAAGATCCAGGGCGGTCTGTGCGGAATCCACGGCCTGTTGCTGCTGTTGAATTTGCTTCGACAGGATGCGAACTTCCGCAAGGTAATTTTCGACTTGCCCAAACGCGACCAACACAGTCTGGCGGTAGTTTGCGACGTCCGCGTTGTAGATTGCCACGTATTGATGGATTGTTGGGTTCAGAGCAGCGTTGAAAAGAGGTTGCGAGAGCGAGCCTCCCACCGACCAGAAGCGGCTCGGCCAGTCGAGTAAGTGGGAAAATGCCGAGGTTTGCGTACCGCCACCGGCGGAAAGAATCAGATTGGGATAGAAAGCAGAATCGGCTACGCCGATTTCGGCGTTTTCCGTTGCCATAGTGCGCTCCGCAGCCGCAACATCCGGTCTGCGCTCCAGTAATTGCGATGGTACCCCAATCGGAATTGGCGGCGGCGCAGTCGTCAGAGGCCGCACCGGGATAGAGAAGTTCGAGGCCTGTTTGCCCACCAGAACCGCAATCCCATTTTCATACTGTGCTCGCAAAACGCCAAGATTCGTGGCTGCGGATTCCGCGCTGTGCAGCGTGCTTTCTGCTTCCACCACAGAGATTTTCTGGTCTACGCCGGTCTCGTACAGAGTCTGCGCCAATGCCAGGGCCTGTTTGTCGGCTTCCACGGTTTGCGCGTACAGATGAGAAAGAGCATCCTGTCCGCGAATTTCGAAAAAATATTCGGCCAGTGTTACCTGTTCGCTCAAGCGTTCATTTGCAAGATCGGCCGCACTGACCTGCGCATTGTATTCCGTTGCGTGGACCTGATTTCGCACTCTACCCCACAGATCCGGTTCCCAGGAAATGCTTAGGGGAAGACTGTAAAGAGTAGAGAGCTTTCCAGGGTTGGCCTGCGAAGAGTTTGTCAGATTCCCCGAGGAGCGCGCACGATTAAAGGATGGGCTCGCAGAAGCGCTAGGAAAGTATTGCGCGCGCGCTTCTCCGATCAGAGCCCGTGCCTCCATATAGTTTTCGAAATACTGCTTGATCGTTTGGTTGTTGATGTTGAGCTGATCTTCGAGCGCATTCAGTTCCGGCTCGTGGAATATCTCCCACCAGTTGCCGCGCAACATTGCGTCCTGCGGCTTGGCGACGGTCCAGATGCCTGTGCCTTGGTTCCGTGCCGGGTTTTCCTTGTAAAGAGCGGGCGCCGTCTGTGTGGAAGCAACGTGATATTTTGGCCCCACAGTGCAGCCTGCCAATGCACAACTGAGCAGAGCAACTCCCCAGACAGGCAGCGTTCTGGACCTGCAGGATGAAAAATTCATTTGCCGAATCGTGCGTAAAGTTTTCTTCATAAAGTACTTCCTGGCCTGTTTCGTTTACTTGACATCGCACTGGCTCGTTTCAGTCGCACCACGAAACAATCCTGAACTCAAAATGCGCTACGTGGCTTCCCCCAGCGTGGCGGGAAGAGTGTCATGGTTCTTCCTCTTCAGCGCCAGCCGCAAGCGGTCCATATATAAATAAATCACCGGAGTGGTATACAGCGTGAGCGCCTGGCTGACGATCAATCCGCCGACAATCGTGATTCCCAGCGGCTGCCGCAACTCCGAACCTGTGCCCGTGCCAAAGGCCAGCGGTAATGCGCCAAACAGAGCCGCCATGGTGGTCATCAAAATCGGACGGAAGCGCAGCATGCAAGCTTCAAAGATCGCGTCTGAAGAGCTCATGCCGTCCTCGCGTTCGGCAACCAGAGCAAAGTCGATCATCATGATCGCATTCTTCTCCACAATTCCGATCAGGAGCACGATTCCAATAATCGAAATTACATTCAGATCAATGTGGAACAGCATCAACGCCAGCATAGCTCCTATGCTTGCAGACGGCAGCGTGGAGATAATAGTCAACGGGTGTATCAGACTTTCATACAGCACGCCTAGAACAATGTAGACGGCCAGCAACGCCGTAAGCACCAGGATCGGCTCAGATTTCAGGGATTGCTGGTATGCCTGGAGAGTGCCGGAAAAAAAGCCATGAAGAGTCGCCGGAGCGTTCAACTTCTCCTGCATCTGGATGATCCGAGCCGTGGCATCGCTGAGAGACAATCCCGAGGCAAGGTTGAAAGAGATGGTAACGGAGGGAAACAAGCCGGTGTGGTTCACTTGCAGCGGCGTAGTAGTTTCTTGTGACGTGGATACCGCGCGCAGCGGCACGACGCCACGGGCCGATGCCGAAGGATAGACAAAATCCAGGCCTGCTGGAGATTGCCAGTATTGGGGTGCGGCTTCCAGCACCACATAATACTGGTTCAGTTGCGTATAAATGACCGATGCGAGCGACTGGCCGAATGCGTCATAGAGACTGGAATCCAGGGCCTGCGAGGTGAGACCAAGTCTCGCCGCGGTGGCGCGGTCATATGTCACGTATTCCTCCAGACCCCCATTTTGCTGGTCTGTGTTTACATCCTGAAAACCGGGGATCTTCCTCATGTTTGTCAGTAAGATCGGGCCCCATTTTGCCAATTCCTGTACGCTGCCCGATTGCAACGTGTATTGATACAGCGCGGAACTGGATCGGCCGCCTATGCGCAAATCCTGTGCGGCTTGCAGAAATACCGAGGCGCCCGTCAGTCGGTCCAGTTTGGGCCGAAGTCGATTGATGATCTGATCCGCGCTGGCAGTGCGCTCATCCCGCGGTTTCAGGGACAAGAAAATAAACCCGCCATTCCCGGAGCCGACATACGCATTGACATTCTCCACAGCGGGATCGGTTTTGATGACTTTGACGATCTTCTTGATGGAGTTGTTCATCACGTCGAAGGATGCATCCTGTGGTCCCTGTACGCCGCCCACAAGCACTCCCGTATCCTGCCGCGGGAAAAATCCTTTTGGAATTTTGAGAACCACCACGACATTCAACGCAATGATGAGCAACAGCACGATCAGCATTAAAAACGGGTTGTCCAGCACCCAGGCAAGGGAGTGCCGATAGACTGCCAGTAATTTGTTGAATGAGTTTTCGCTGGCCCGGTACAGTGCGCCGTGTTTTTCCTCGTTCCGTCCCTTCAAGATATGCGCGCACATCATGGGAGTGGTGGTCAGCGAGATGATCATGGAGATGACAATCGTAGTCGCCAGGGTTACGGCGAACTCGCGAAAGAGTCGGCCTACGATCCCGCCCATCAACAGAATGGGAATGAAGACCGCGATCAGGGACATGCTCATGGTGAAAATCGTCGATCCGATTTCGCGGGATCCCTTCATCGCTGCGGCGACCGGCGTCATGCCTTGTTCCAGATACCGCGTAATGTTTTCCATCACCACAATGGCATCATCCACCACGAATCCTGTGGAAATTGTGAGCGCCATCAGCGATAGATTGTCCAGACTGTAGCCGAACAGATACATCACGGCGAAGGTTCCGATCAGTGACGCCGGCACGGCGACGCTCGGGATCAGCGTGGAGTGCCAGTTGCGCAGAAACATGAAGACCACCAGGACCACCAGAATCACCGAGACGATCAGTGTCTGTTCCACGTTGTCGACCGACGCGCGGATGGTTGTGGTGCGGTCCATCACAAGAACGGTATTGATCCCTTGTGGAAGCACCGCCTGCAGGAATGGAAGCTCGCTGCGGATCGTATCGTTGGTCTTGATGATGTTTGCGCCCGGTTGGCGGTAGATAATGACGGTGACGGAAGGGATTCCGTTCAAATACCCCGCATTGTGGATGTCTTGCGACGAGTCCGTGACTTGGGCGACATCGGAAAGCCGTACAGCCGCGCCGTTGTGGAACCCGATGATGAGGGGCCGGTATTCGCTCGCTTTGGAAAGTTGGTCGTTGGCCAGAATATCGGCAGTCACAGAGCCGTTGGACAGCTGACCTTTTGCCAGATCGGCGTTTTGCTGGCTCAAAACCGACCGAACGTTTGCCAGCGTAAGCCCATAGCTATTGAGCTGGGTCGGATTCACGTCCACACGGACGGCAGGGAGAGAGGATCCGCCGACGCGCACTTCTCCTACGCCTGGAATCTCGGAAAGCTTCTGCTCCAGAATCGTGGAGGCTTCATCGTACAGCGTATCCTCGTTGTATTTTTTCGAAGTTAAACCAAGGATCATGATGGGCGAATCGGCCGGATTCGACTTGCGCCATGTTGGATTGGACGGCAGGTTTGCCGGCAGAAAGGTTCGCGATGCATTGATTGCCGCTTGAACATCGCGGGCAGCGCCATCGATGTTCCGGCTCAGGTCAAACTGCAACGTAATGCGTGTCGACCCCAGTGAACTGGTGGATGTCATCTCCGAGATGCCGGCGATATGGCCTAATTGCCGCTCCAGCGGAGTTGCCACGGACGATGCCATGATTTGAGCGCTCCCACCGGGGAGCGATGACTGGACAATGATCGTCGGAAAGTCAATTTGCGGCAACGGAGAAACTGGCAGCACCGTGTAGGCGATGGCCCCGGCGATGATAATCGCCATCGTTAGCAGCGTGGTCGCCACCGGCCGTCGGATGAATGGTGCGGAGATATTCATGCCGGTTCCGCCGTCGGGGATTCATTTCCAGCTTTTGGCTCGTTCTTGGAGCGCGAAAACCGTCGTGCCATATTGTCGAAGAAAATGTAGATGACCGGTGTTGTGTACAGCGTCAGGACCTGACTCAACAGCAGACCTCCCACCATTGCGGTCCCCAGCGGGCGCCGAATCTCCGAGCCGTAGCCACGGCCAAACGCAAGCGGGATACCCGCCAGCAGCGCCGCCATGGTAGTCATCACGATTGGCCGAAACCGCAGTAGACAAGCCTCGTAAATAGCGTCGGTCGCGTTTTTGCCGCGTCGCCGTTCTCCCTCCAGCGCAAAGTCAACCATCATGATGCCGTTTTTATTCACAATGCCAATCAGCAGAATGATCCCGATGATGGTAACTACGCTCAGACTTTGGTGGAAGATGATGAGCGCCAGCAGCGCTCCCACACCGGCCGAAGGCAGCGTGGAAAGAATCGTAATCGGATGAATAAAACTCTCATACAGCACTCCAAGAACGATATACACCGCTACCAGCGCCGCTAGAATCAGCAACGCCTCATTGGACAGCGAACCTTGGAATGCCGCCGCGGTTCCCTGAAAAGCAGCTTGAACAGTTGGCGGCATGTGCAGGTTTTTCTGCACTTTTTCAATGGCTGTAATGGCGCTGCCTAAAGCTGCATTCGGTGCCAGGTTAAAGGAGACGGTCACGGCGGGAACTGCCCCTGATGGTTAATCGAAAGCGGTTCCGTGCCCTTCACAAAATGGCTGAATGCGCTCAGCGGGACTGCGTTGCTCAGAGTCGTACTGCTGGTCGTATTGGGAGAACTTGACCCGGAGGAGCTGGTCCTCTTGGCGTTCAAAACAGTTGTGGGTGCACTCAGGACGCCGGACGATGGTGTGTACAGCACCCCGGTCGTCGTTGCATTGGACCCGGCGGTGGTCGAGTTGGAAGACGCTAAGGAAGAGGATCCTCCGGCACCCGATCCACCCGAGGACGCATTGGCCTGAATGTAGATCTTGCTCAGTTTCTCGGGATCTTGCTGAAACTGCGGCTGAGCCTCCAGGACCACGTGATACTGGTTCAACTGGGTGTACATGTTGTTGATCAGCCGCTGCCCGAAGTTGTCATAGAGTGTGTTGTCGATCGTTGCCGGTGCGATGCCCAATCGCGAGGCCGTGACCCGATCGATGGCCAACGTTACGGCGAGGCCTCCGGTCTGCTGATCCGTGGCCACATCTTCCATCTGTGGAAGTTGCTGCAGCTTGTCGACGAACCGGTTCGTCCACATGTCCAGCTCGTCTGCGTTTGGGTCCTCCAGGGTGTATTGATACTGGGTGCGGCTTACCCGGTCGTCCACCGTAATGTTCTGCACCGGTTGCATGTAGAGCTTAATTCCTTGCACCTGCTGCAACTTCGATGTCAGCCGGCGGACTACGTCGGCAGCGCTAAGGCTGCGCTCAGACAGCGGTTTCAGATTGATCGCCATGCGTCCGCTGTTGAGCGTTGTGTTCGTTCCGTCGGCCCCGATAAAAGATGAAAGGCTCTCCACCGCTGGGTCCTGCAGCACGACTTTGGCCAGCTCCTTCTGCTTCTCGGCCATCGCGGGAAAGGAAATGCTTTGGGACGCTTGCGAGATGCCCTGGATTACCCCGGTGTCCTGCACCGGGAAAAATCCCTTGGGGATGACGATGTAGAGAAATATCGTGACGACCAGCGTCCCCAGAGCCACTAGCAGCGTGATCGTCTGATAGCGCAGGATTACTTTCAGAGTCCTTCCGTAAAAGGCAATCATGCGCTCGAAAGCCCGCTCCGATGACTTATAGAAGCGGCTTTGTTGCGCCTCAGGGTTGTGTCGCAGGATGCGCGAACACATCATGGGAGTCAGTGTGAGTGAAACTGTCGCGGAGATGATGATCGTGACTGCGAGGGTGACGGCAAACTCCCGGAAAAGTCGACCGACAATCCCTCCCATGAACAGGAGCGGGATCAGCACCGCGATCAGCGAGACGGTCAGCGACATGATCGTAAACCCGATTTCTTCCGCGCCTTCCAGGGCCGCCTGCATGGGTGTGCGGCCAGCTTCCAGAAAGCGGGAAATATTCTCGATCATCACGATTGCGTCGTCCACCACGAATCCGGTAGAGATGGTCAGGGCCATCAGGGACAAGTTGTCCAGGCTATAGCCCAGCGCGTACATGGCGCCAAACGTGCCAACAAGGGACAACGGCACTGCAACACTGGGAATGATTGTGGCCGATAGGCTGCGCAGAAATAGAAAAATCACCAGGACGACCAGCACAACTGTCAGCATCAACTCGAATTCCACGTCGTTGACAGAAGCCTTGATGCCAGTCGTCAGATCTGTGAGCGTGGTTACATTGATTCCGGTAGGAAGGTCCGCTTTCAGCTGCGGCATCACCAGTTGAATGCTCTTGACCACGTTGATGGTGTTCGCTCCCGGCTGGCGCTGTACATTCACAATCACCGCGGGAGTCTCGTTCATCCAGGCCGCTTGCTTCGTGTTCTCAACCCCGTTGATGACCTTCGCCACGTCCTTCAGCAGTACCGGGGCGTTGTTCCGGTAAGCCACGACGATGTCTTTGTAATCGCCGCTGGTGACCAATTGGTCGTTGGCGTCGATCTGATAGTTCTTGCGGGGACCGTCGAAATTGCCTTTGGCAGCGTTGGCACTGGCTTGGGTAAGCGCGGTGCGCAAGGCTTCCATATCGATGCCATAGGATGCCAGTTGTGCCGGGTTTGCCTGGATGCGCACTGCGGGCTTTTGGCCGCCGCTGATGCTGACCAGACCCACGCCGCTTAACTGCGAAAGCTTCGGCACAAGACGCGTGTCCACCAGATCTTCCACTTCCGAGAGAGGCATCGTATTCGAAGTGATCGCCAACGTGAGCACAGGCGCATCCGCGGGGTTCGTCTTGTTGTAGACGGGGGGTGCGGGCAGATCGGAGGGCAAAAAGCCCTGAGCGGCGTTGATGCCGGCTTGCACTTCCTCCTCGGCGATGTCGATGTCCAGGCTCAGGTTGAACTGCAGCACAATCACCGATGTGCTACCGGAGCTGGTCGAAGTCATTTGGCTCAAGCCCTGCATCTGGCCAAATTGTCGTTCGAGCGGTGCCGTCACCGTTGTTGCCATGACATCCGGGCTGGCTCCCGGATAGAACGTCACCACCTGGATCGTCGGATAATCGACCTCGGGCAGCGCAGAGACAGGCAACTGCGTGTAGCCGACAATACCCACCAGCATAATGGCGGCCATCAACAACGAGGTCGCTACCGGCCTCTCAATAAAAGGGCGAGACGGGTTCACGGGATTTTCGTCTCACTCTTGCTGGGCGGAATCGGGGTATCGACCATCGCTACTTTTGATCCGTCCTGTAATTTTTGGAAGCTACTGTCCGCAACAACATCGCCGGGGTTGATTCCCGTCACCGCCGTCATCCCGGAATCCGAGGCTCCCTGCTGGATGTCCTCGAGATGGGCTGTCTTGTTCCGGATCACATATACGTATGAGATGTCGCCATTCTGTTGGATTGCGGAAGTTGGAACCAGCGTCATGTTGTGAAGCGTTCGTACCAGCAGCTTGGTGTTGACAAATAAGTTCGGAAAAAGAGCGCCGTCGCGGTTCGCGAAGATTGCGCGCAGTTTTAGCGTTCCCGTCGTTGTATCGATCTGGTTATCGATGGTTTGCAGTTTTCCGGTGGCGATTTTTTCCTGGTCGCCCCGGTCATATGCCGTGACTTCAAGCATCTGTCCGCGGCGCATCTGCGCCATCACCGCTCCAACGTTGTCCTCGGGAATAGTGAAAACAGTCGTAATGGGCTGCATCTGCGTGATTGTTACGAGTGGTGTTGTACTGTTGGCTTGCACCACATTCCCTGGGTCCACCAACCGTAACCCTACTTTTCCGGAAATCGGCGCAGTCAAGTGACAGAAGGAGACCTGGACCTGGTCGTATCGCACCGTGCCTTGATCCGCTTGCACCGTACCCTGATACTGAAGCACCAGCTTTTCCTGGTCTTCCAGTGTCTGCCTGGCAATGGCATTGTGCGACCACGCCGTTTGGTACCGGGCCAGGTCCATTTTTGCCTGCGCAAGCAAGTTTATGTCCCGTTCCAACACGCCTCGGGCTACCATCAACTGCGCACTGTAAGGACGCGAGTCGATCTCCAGCAACGGATCGCCTTTACGGACAAACTGTCCCTCCCGGTATTTCACCGCGGTCACCAGCCCTGTTACCTGGGCCGTGATGATATTGGTGTACACGGGGGTTACTGTCCCGATGGCGTTTAGATAGACGCCAATGTCGCCCTTTTTCGCTGTCGCAATCGACACGGTAACGGTTCCTGCACCTGCACCACGCCTTCCGGTTACCGCCTTCTGTGCCTCGTGGTGAGTCAGGACTGCCCAGAAAAGCACACCGAAAGCCAGCAGAATCAAAATCCATACAAGGACCCGAACAGTATGAGACTGGTGCGGTTCCGGCTTTGGAGAGGGTAGTTGGTGTTCCCGCCCGACATGAGAGTCCGGAGGTTGCGTTGCCATTTCGTCCTTTTGCATTGATAAACTTCGCCTTCCAGCAAAATTTTACTGTCGTTAAAATCCCGACATGATAGACACAGTAATTCTAAGGGTACGGAGAATTTGGCTTGTTGACAGTGACAATATAAATAGACGGAATTGCCGCTCAATAAGATTCAGCCTTGGCGACGGAAGTAAATGTCGAAGGCGGAAGCAGCTCCATAGCCGCTAACAGGATACGACCAGAAGGTGGGGAAGAATCAAAGATTATAAAAAGGCGAGGATTGAACCCGGGTTGGACCGTGACAGCGGAATGGTGACTGAAAAATAAGGAACGGCAGGATGCAACGGGGTACCCTGCCGTCCGTGAAGTACTTGCGGGCAGTTCTTACGCTGCGGCCTGAAGATTGACTCGCTGAGAGATTTTCGTAAGGAGTTGGTCCGCATTACCTTCCTCTTTTTCGATCGACTGCAGGACGTTGACATCGTCGTCAAGGCTAAGGATCTCCGCCCAGCGGCGCAGCGTTCCATATACAGCAATTTCATGGTGCTCGACCTGCTGTGCAGTTCCAATCAGTGCGATATTGAGAAGCGATGGATCCTTGACGTCTTTAATCGTATCGGAAGCTTCGGTGGTGAGACTGTCGATCACTTTGCAGGTTTCCGTGTCGGTATCGCCAGCGTGCCGCTGCACGAGTTGCTCAATTTTCGATGCATGGCCTTTGGTCTCTTCCAAATGGGTGCGCAAAGCACTGGAAAGTTCAGAATCTGTTGATTTTTCGATGAGATCCGGTAGCGCTTTCGTGATCTTCTGTTCCATATCGAGCGCTTTTTTCAGATCACTAATATAGAGCGTGCGAAAGTCTTTGATATTGGCGGAAGTCAGTTTCATGGGGTGTCCTTTTCGATTTGGGAGGTATGGGAAACTCGCTATAGCGTCGGTGGTTGCTCTGAAAGGTCCGTCGAATCGTCTCAACATCTTCGGTCCCGTACATTAACTCCGTCTACTACATCAATTCCCCTTATTAGGCTTAGATGCCTGGATTCCAAGTGGGTTTTTCCAGTCCTGTTCGTCCTACATCAATCCAATGAAAGTCGTAACTTAGGGGCGGAATCCCTGCCGAAACGCTGGGAAGACCACCTCCCGGCTCGCTATACTAGAGTGTTCAGGCAACCTTTTCATATGGCCACGTATCTGGATGAAATTTTGGCGGCCACACGGCGCGATCTGCTGCTTCGCAAGCAGACAGCGGACCTTCGCGCTCTGAAAAAATGCGCTGCCGCGCACGCTCCGCGGGGCTTCGCGCTGTCGCTGCGCCATCGTTCTTCCGCTCAGCCCGCGATCATTGCGGAACTGAAAAAAGCCTCGCCCTCTCGCGGCCTGATCCGTGCCGATTTTCAGGTCTCTGCGCTTGCCGCGGGGCTTGCAAAAGCCGGGGCTGCCGCGCTCTCTGTCCTGACAGATGAACGTTTTTTTCAGGGAAGCCTCGCCAATCTGGAACACGCCTCGGCGTCGGCCGCCATCCCATGCTTGCGCAAAGATTTCATTGTGGATGAGTTCCAGCTTTTGGAGGCTCGCGCCTCCTGCGCCGATGCCATTTTGCTGATTGCTGCCGCTTTGGACGATGCCTCGCTACGGCGTCTGACGCGAGCCGCTCAGGCGCTGGATCTGGATGTGCTTTGTGAGGTGCACGACGTGGAGGAGTTGGACCGCGTGCTCGACCTTGGCTGCGATGCGGTGGGTGTCAACAATCGCAACCTGCGCACCTTCGACGTTCGCATCGAGACCTCACTCGAACTCGCTTCCCGCCTCCCGCAGGGAGTGGTGCGAGTGGCGGAAAGTGGTATCCACATCGCTGCCGATATCGCTCGTCTGCGGGCGGCTGGATTCGACGCATTTTTGATCGGGGAATCGCTGATGCGCCAGCCCGATCCCGCCCAGGCGTTAGCAGACTTGCTGGCGGCATCGCCCACGCAACGGGGGGTCCCCGCCTAGGGCGGCTGCTATGTGGATCAAAATTTGCGGTATCACACAGGTCGAAGATGCACAACTTGCCGTCGAGGCGGGAGCCGATGCAATCGGTTTTGTTTTTGCGGAAAGTCCCCGTCGCGTGACTCCGGAAACGGTTCGGGAGATCACGCGAGAATTGCCGCCTTCGGTGGAAAAGATTGGTGTGTTTGTACATGCCGGGACGGAAGAAATCGTTTCCACTTGCAACATTGCTGGCCTGAGCGGAGTGCAACTGCACGGCGAGTCGTTTGCTAGTCCGGTGTCCAGCCAGGCATCGGAAGTGCAGGCACGGCGAACAAAAATCTCCACGCCGCTGCGGGTGATTCAAGCAATCCGCTACGATGGAAACTCCACCAGTTTTGCGCTGCAACTGCGCGCCCTGCGTGCGCAATCGGCCGCCGGTGACGATGTGCATGCGGTGCTTGTGGATACCCAGATGGCCGGGAAGCAAGGCGGCACAGGCACTTCGTTTGACTGGCGCGCGGCGCAGGAAAGTTTTCTTCAGCAAGCGCCGCATCTGCAATTGATTGTCGCCGGTGGGCTGCGGCCGGAGAATGTGCGGCACGCGATCCAAACGCTGCAACCCTGGGGAGTGGATGTTTCGAGTGGCGTCGAAAGCTTTCCCGGCCGCAAAGATCCCCAGCGGGTGAGGGAATTCATTCGCGCGGCCCGTGCCGCGGAGTTGGAATTTACCGAGGCAGGGCGTCCCACGGCGGGACGAATTTAGAAGGATGAGATGGTAAAAGAGAGCCAAATCGAAGCTGAAATGCTCACCGCCACGACCGTCCCCGGACGTTTTGGCGCCTATGGCGGCCGCTATGTTCCGGAGACCTTAATGGCCGCTCTGCAGGAGCTTGAGGTCGCCTATGCGGAAGCGCAGCGCGACCCTGCGTTTGCGAGCGAACTTTCGTATTTGTTGCACAACTACGCTGGCCGTCCCACGCCGCTCTATTTTGCCTCGCGGCTGACGGAATCACTGGGCGGCGCGAAAATTTATTTGAAGCGGGAAGACCTGCTGCACACCGGTGCCCACAAGATCAACAATTGTCTGGGCCAGGGTCTGCTCGCCCGCCGTATGGGCAAGCGCCGCGTCATCGCGGAAACGGGTGCCGGGCAGCACGGTGTCGCCACGGCGACTGTGTGCGCGTTGTTTGGTATGGAATGTGTCGTCTATATGGGGCAGGAGGACATGCGCCGGCAGGAGTTGAACGTCTATCGCATGCGACTCCTGGGTGCCGAAGTGCGCAGCGTAAGTGCTGGTTCCGCGACGCTCAAAGACGCCATTAATGAGGCCATGCGCGACTGGGTGGTAAACGTGCGCACCACACATTATCTTCTCGGCAGCGTGTTGGGCGCGCATCCGTATCCAACCATAGTCCGCGATTTTCATCGTGTCATCGGCATCGAAGCGCGCCAGCAGATTCTGGAAGCGGAAGGCCGTTTGCCTCATGCTGTACTGGCCTGTGTTGGTGGCGGATCGAATGCCATTGGCGCGTTCTATGAATTTATCCCCGATAAAAATGTTCGGCTCATCGGCGTCGAAGCAGGCGGCCGCGGACCGGCGCTTGGGGAACATGCCGCCCGGTTTCAGGGCGGCTCTCCCGGCGTGTTGCAGGGTACGTATTCCTATGTGCTGCAAGATGAGGACGGACAGATTGCGAACACGCATTCCGTTTCTGCCGGTCTCGATTATGCTTCCATTGGGCCGGAACACGCGGCGCTGCACGATTCCGGTCGAGCTGAATATGTTTCCGCTTCTGATGAAGCAGCCCTGCAGGCTACGGTGCGACTGGCCCGCCTGGAAGGAATCCTTCCGGCACTGGAAAGCGCCCATGCCGTGGCGGAAGCAATTCGGATCGCTCCAACCATGAGCCGAAGCGATATCTTGCTGGTCAATCTTTCCGGTCGTGGCGACAAGGATATGGGAATCCTTGCGCGCGAACTGAAATTGCAGGGAGCCTGATCCACGGAGCCATATCGATGTCCATTGAATTTCATCATCAACCCGGCCTGGTGGCATATTTGACCATCGGCGATCCTGACCTTGCCACCAGCAAGCGAATCGCTTTAGCCGCGATCGATGCCGGCGCGGATGTGCTGGAGCTAGGTGTGCCGTTCAGCGATCCGTTGGCGGACGGTCCTGTCATCCAGCGCGCCAGTGAACGCGCGGTACGCAATGGAACCAGCCTCGGCGATGTTCTGGCACTGGCGCGCTCGTTGCGGGATGAGCGTCCGCACGCGGGTCTGGTCGTCTTCTCGTACCTCAATCCAATCCTTCGCATGGGCCTTGAAAAGTTTGCTTCTGCTGCTGAAAAAGCAGGCGTCGATGCGGTACTGGTGACGGATCTGATTGTCGAAGAGTCGGAAGAATATCGTGCTGTTCTGCGGAAGCATCATTTACAGCCGGTCTTTCTTGCTGCCCCAACTAGTCCGGATGACCGCCTGATGCGCATTGCGGAGGTATCCGAAGGATTTATCTACGCCATTTCCCGCGTAGGCATCACCGGTACGCAGCAGGAATTGGCGGGCGATGCTAGGGAACTGGTCAGCCGGTTGCGCAGATATTCCAAACTGCCGATTGCGCTCGGCTTTGGTATCTCCAACGCCGCACATGTCGCCGCTGTGGCGGAATTCGCCGATGCCGTCGTCATTGGTAGCGCGATTGTCGCTCGTATCGAACAGGCTGGCGCGCAGCAGGCACCGGCTGCGGTGGGTGCATTTATTGCGGGGCTTCGCATCCCTGTCGCCAGCGAAAGTGCGGTTTTCTGAAAAATATCTCGGACTCGATTAGGATGAACATCATCATCTTCTGTCAGGCAAGGGAATCACACGCAAGGCTCTCGAGTCCGCTCGTTAGTCTGTTTTGAGAGGAACTATGGATATCGCGGAATGCCGTCGGAAAATCGACGAACTCGATCGCCAGATCGTCGCTTTGATCAGTGAGCGTGCCCGGTCTGCGCAGGCCATTGGCCGCATGAAGCGCGCTACCGATCTGCCGATTTATGAACCAAGCCGAGAAACAATAATTTTTGAAAACGTGCGCAAGAACAATCCGGGTCCGCTGCCGGACATTGAACTGGTGCACATCTATGAGCGCATCATCGACGTGATGCGCGCGCTGCAAAAAGATGAACTGGCATCGCAGTCGCCGGGTAACTCAACAAAAGAACCGAACACAACAAAAAAGTAAACGAAACGAGAACGGAAATGATTGTAGCTATGCAGGAACACGCCACCGAAGAACAAATCCAGCACGTGCTGGCGCGAATGGTGGAAATCGGTTTCAACGTGCATCGCACCACAGGCACGCAACAAACGGTTCTGGCCGGTGTTGGCCAGCCGGCCGCCTTTGATGTGCAGGACTTTCAGGCGATGGACGGGGTGGCGGAAGCGCACCGCATTACCTCTCCGTATAAATTGGCGGGACGCGGTTTTTGCCCGCAGGGAACAATCGTCCGCTTTCCCAATGGCGTGGTGGTGGGCGGCGACGAAGTCATGGTCATGGCCGGTCCCTGCTCGGTCGAATCGCACGATCAAATGTTTACCGTTGCCGGGCAGGTGGCTGCGTCCGGCGCAAAGTTTCTCCGCGGCGGGGCATTCAAACCGCGCAGCTCGCCGTACTCCTTCCAGGGCATGGGCTTGGAAGGCCTGCGCCTGCTGCGCGAGGTGGGCGACGCCACCGGCCTGCTCATCGTCAGCGAAGTCATGGAAATTTCCCAGATTGAGCTGATGCTGCCCTACGTGGATTGCCTGCAGGTTGGGGCGCGCAACATGCAGAACTTCAATTTGCTGCGCGAGCTCGGCCTGGTGCGCAAGCCTGTCCTGTTGAAGCGCGGCATTGCAGCCACCATTGAAGAATTGCTGCTCTCCGCCGAGTACATTCTGTCCGGTGGAAATTACAACGTCATCCTGTGCGAGCGCGGCATTCGTACCTTTGAAACCTATACTCGCAACACCATGGATATTTCCGCCATCCCGGTCCTGAAGCACCTTTCCCATCTGCCGGTGGTGGGGGATCCTTCTCATGGCACGGGCAGGCGCGACATGGTTGCGGCGATGGCGCGGGCTGCCGTGGCCGCCGGGTGCGATGGGCTGCTGATGGAAGTGCATCCCAATCCCGACAAGGCCATTTCCGATGGCGCGCAATCGTTGTTTCCACAGCAATTTGAACGATTGATGGATGAATTGCGCATCATCGCGGCTGCAGTTGGGCGGAGTGTGAGTGAGCGACCGCAAGAAGCCGCGTTGCAGGGCAGTCGAGTCTAGGCAAATCGTGGCCGAATCCATTCAGAGCATCGCGATTCTCGGCACTGGCTTGATCGGTTCCTCCGTGGGGCTGGCATTGCGTGCTCAGGGTTTTGCCGGCAGCATCACCGGTTGGGACCGCGACGCTCGGGAGGCGGAGATTGCGCGCGAGCAGGGCGCCATCGATACCGTGGCGCCGGACCCGCTCGCGGCCGCCTCACAAAGCAACTGCATCCTGCTGGCTACGCCGGTATTCGGCATTCTGGAATGGATTGAGCGGCTGGCCCCGGTTCTGCGCCAAGGCCAACTGGTCACGGATGTCGGCAGTACCAAGCAGAAAATCTGTGCGCTGGCTGCTGAATCTTTTGCTTCCCCCGATACCGCATATTTTCTTCCGGGCCATCCCATGGCAGGCAAGGAAGTCAGTGGAGCAGCCCATGCTGACGCTCGGCTATTTCATTCGGCGATCTGGCTCTTCACGCCGCTGCAGCCGGAAACTGAACGTGCGAGCGAGTCATCCCTGCAATTGGCAACGGAGTGGCGGCAGTGGGTGCAGTGCTTCGGCTGTCGCACACTCGACCTGGACCCGGTACGCCATGATGAACTCTGCGCCTGGGCCAGTCACCTGCCACAAATGCTGGGAACGGCGCTGGCCGCACTGCTCGAAGATACCTTCCCGGAAAATGGCGATGAAGAGGCAAAGCTAGCCGGGAACGCCGCGCATTTGCGGGCCATCGGCGGCCGCGCGATGCATGAGATGACGCGCCTGGGCGCAAGCCCCTACTCCATGTGGAGAGATATAGCCCAAACCAACGATGAGGCGATCGCAGCCGCTCTGCTGGCGCTCGAACAGCGCCTTGCGTTCATTCGAGAGAATCTCAGACAGCCCGAGCTGCGCGACGAATTTCAACGCGCCAACCAATTCCGGTCGCGGTTCTAATCCAGGAAGCGGAAATTGCTGTTTGCTCTTCAGCGCCAATCACTGCACAAGGCGGAATCTATTCCGCGTGATTCATACTCG
>JBDTBI010000319.1:0-2582 GCA_039924215.1 Acidobacteriaceae bacterium | reverse complement strand
AAGTCAGCGTTATCTTCTCTTCTTCTATTGACTCCAGTGTTGATCCTGGGGCCGATGTTGCCCCTGGGATGCTCCCGCGGAAGCCAACCGACACAGCAAGAACCACCCACGGCGCAGGCACAACTTGTAAAAAGCATCGGACAACAGCTGCCGCAGGCGATTCGCACGACGGGAACGGTGCACGCCAAAGAAACAGCCATGATCTCTGCACAGATGCCCGGTACGATCCGCCAGGTGCGGGTGCAGGCGGGCGACAGGGTGCGCGCGGGGCAGTTGTTGGTAGTGCTGGATGATTCCGCCATGCGCTCCGCACTAGGCCGCGCGACAGCCGCGCAGATGGCGATTGAAAAACAGCAGATGGTCGCACGAGCAAACGCTACATTGGCAGCGGGAACCCTGGCGCGCTATCAAAAATTAAAGAACGAGAAGAGTGTCAGTCCGCAGGAATTTGACGAGGTGCAACAGCGTTCGGAGGCATCGGCGCTCGGGTTGCAAGCATTGCAGGCGCAGAGCGACGAAGCGAAAGCGGCAGTGGCTGGCGCACGCACGCAGCTTGGCTATATGCAGTTGCGCGCTCCCTTCAGCGGAATCGTTACGGCACGCATGGCCGATCCTGGAACATTGGCGACGCCGGGAACTCCTCTGCTGCAGATTGATCGCGACGGTCCGCTGCAACTGTACACGTCTGTCGATGAATCCCTGATCGGCTCGGTGCATCCGGAGATGAAAATTCCAGTGACCATCGATGGTGCGGAAGCAGGCGGAACGACAGGAGCGGTCGCACAGATTGTTCCCGCAGTGGACCCAAAGAGTCGCAGCTTTCTGGTGAAGCTGAATCTTCCGAGGTCAAAACAACTGCGTGCAGGTATGTACGGAACGGCAAGTTTCCCCGGCGGGATGCGGGCCATGATTCTTGCGCCGCAGTCGGCGGTGGTGCTGCGTGACTCTTTGGCGTACGTATATGTGCTGGATTCGAATGGCGTGGCACAGCTGCGCTACGTAACGCTGGGCCATCCGCATGGCAATGACGTGGCCGTACTTTCCGGGTTGTCCGCGGGAGAGCAACTGGTAAACGACCCAGGCGATCGGGACCTGGCAGGCAAGCGGATTGAGGCGCGGCGATGAGCTTGCTTCCAGCAAAGATGGAAGGAACGGAGGAGCCGGGAAAACCGCGCGGCATTGCCGGCCTGCTGGCGCACGGCTTTCTTAACTCGAAGCTGACGCCACTCCTTGTACTGGCCTCTCTGGCAATCGGCATCTTTGCAGTGATGGCGATTCCTCGCGAGGAAGACCCGCAGATTCAGGTGCCGATGTTCGACGTCATGACGGCCATGCCGGGCGCCACACCAAAGGAAGTGGAAGAGCGCGTCACCAACCCGATCGAAAGCCTCATGCACCAAATTTCGGGTGTGAAATATGTCTACTCGATATCGAGTCCAGGGCAGAGCCTGGTAATTGTGCGCTTCGAGGTCGGCTCTTCAGAGCCGGACGCACTGGTCAACGTCTACAACAAGCTCGACGCGAACAGGAACCAGATGCCTCCGGGCGTTTCACCGCCGCTGGTCAAGGCGCATTCGATCGACGATGTACCGATTCTGACCCTGACTATTTGGGGACAAAACTACAACGGCTATCAACTGCGTCAGATGGCTGACGAAATTCAGCACTCGATCCGGCAGATTCCGAATGTATCGGAGACATCCGTGATCGGCGGACAGCCGCGCGAAATGCGCGTCATCCTCAGCAGCGCCAGACTAGCTGGCTTCGGGATTTCTCCGGACACGGTCGTCGAGCGACTAAAGTCGGCGAATGCGCGGACACAGGCCGGCGAGTTCGCGGAAGGGAATCAGGAGATTCGGGTCGATGCGGGCAATCTGTTTCAGGACACGGAAGACCTGTCCAATGTAGTGGTCGGTGTCGAGAATGGGCGCCCCGTGTATCTGCGCGATGTGGCGGAGAGGATTCAGGATGGGCCTGCCGACCCGCAGAATTATGTACTGTACGGCACAACAGTGAGAAGCGCGCAGAACGGAGCCGCGCGCGAATATCCGGCGGTGACCATCTCCGTGGCTAAGCTCAAAGGCACCAACGCCACTAACATCGCGAATGCCGTACTGCACCGCGTGGCGCAGATGCGCGGCGTCACCCTGCCCAATGACGTGCAAGTCACCACGACACGCAATTATGGAGAGACGGCAAAGGCTAAAGCCAACGAACTGTTACAGCACCTGTTTATAGCAACCATTACGATTACGCTGCTCATTGCGATCTTTCTCGGCTGGAGAGAATCGGGTGTGGTGTTGTTGGCAATCCCGGTAACACTGGCCCTTACGCTGGCCGTTTTCTACCTCATGGGCTACACGCTAAACCGCGTAACGCTCTTCGCCTTGATATTCAGCATAGGCATACTTGTCGATGACGCGATCGTTGTTGTTGAGAACATGGTGCGGCACTTCCGAATGCCAGCCAATCGCAGACGGCCACTCAGCGAGATCGCAGTCGAGGCCGTTGAGGAGGTTGGCAATCCGACCATTCTTGCCACATTTACGGTGATTGCGGCGATTCTGCCCATGGCGTTTGTG
>JBDTBI010000318.1:0-4746 GCA_039924215.1 Acidobacteriaceae bacterium | reverse complement strand
TAGAGGGCTGGGAGCGCACCTGGTTCTGGTGTTTGCGTGGAGTCCGCTGCTGGCCATTGCAGCGGCGGGAAGCGGCCATATTGACATTGTTGGCGCACTCTTATTGCTGGTGTCTGTCGCTGCGCTGGGGCGACGATGGCGGACGACTGCGGCTGTCGCGCTTGCGCTGGCCATAGCGGTGAAATTTCTGCCGATCGTACTGTTGCCGCTCTACTGGAAGCGGGTTCGCATTCGCGACGCTGTGCTGGCGGTAATCGTGGTCGCACTGCTGTACGTGCCGTTTCTTCATCACGGCCGTATTCCGATCGGCTCGCTAGGTACGTATGTGCAGAGCTTTCGCTTTAACGGCCCCGTGTTTGCCGCACTCGATTCTTTCGCGCCTCCGAAGTTGCTGGCCGGGTTGGCAGTGCTCGTCGGATTCATGACGGCGGCCTGGCTAAGAAGGGCATCGCCGGAGTGGTCTCCTGAAGCTTTTGCCTGGCCTATGGCGGCGTCTCTTTTGTTCGCGCCCGCTGTTTTCCCCTGGTATCTTCTCTGGCTGTTGCCGTTTCTTATCTCACGTTCGACGCTGATTTTGATCGTTTGGACTGTCAGCATTTCCCCTGTGTACATCATGTGGCACTTTCGCACACTTGGGCGTCCATGGGGCGCGCTTCCTGGTTGGGTCATGCTGGTGGAATACGGATGCGTGGCGCTCGCTGCGGCAATGATCTGGATGCGGCGCGGAAAGAACCCGGAACGCGCTGGCACTCCGTCAGGCTAAGGAGTACCGTATATTTCTGTGCATTGGTGGGCAGCGCCCGTTCAACCTGAAATAGAGGATTTCGATGGCAAAATCGAGTCGTTGTTTGATGATTCATCTTTTGGCGTTCGCTGTGTTGATTCTCGCTCCCGCCGCATGGGCGCAGAAGCCCTCGCCCATCGCCGAAAAGATCGCGAAAGCCTATGGCGTGGATTCGTGGGGTCAAGTTGATGCGATCCGCTATACCTGGAATGTGCAGTTCCCTGGAGGGAAAGTCTCTCATTCGTGGGTTTGGGAGCCCAAGACCGGGCAAGTCTCATATGAAGGGAACGGCAAAGACGGCAAGCCAGTAAAAGTCACGTATCAGAGCGCTCACCTCAGCAGCGCGCCCGCCAATGTGAGGGACGAAATTCAGCCGAGTTTCATCAACGATCAGTATTGGCTTCTGTTTCCTTTCCATGCCTACTGGGACACCAGCGCCACCGTGACCAATCTAGGTATGCGTAAACTGCCGATAGGCAAGGGCTCAGCCGAGCTGGTCAGAGTGAAATATCCTGCGGCGGCGGGCGGCTTCACTCCCGGGGATACCTGGGACCTCTACGTCGGTAAAGGGAACCGGGTCGAGCAGTTCGTCTACCGTCGTGGCGGATCCACCAAGCCGAGCGTCGTCATTACGAATTGGGCGGGCTACAAAAAGGCTGGCCCTATTCTTATCTCAACGGAGCACCGCGGCACCGCCGATGGCAAGCCCTTGCACCTCTTTCTTTCTAATGTGGCGGTGAAGCTGACAGGCTCGGATACCTGGATACCAGCGCAATAAGGCGTCTCAGGGAGAAGCGGTTGCGACATACTCTCGGAACCAGAATGCATCCTATTTTTGATAGAGGTGCTTAGCCCATGTTCGTCTCGATCCGTGCCACCGTCCTGATCGCCGCACTCTCCATTTCCGGCCTGCTCTATGGGCAAAGTACGGGGCAAAGCACGCCCTCTTCCTCGCTGCTTGTGCTTTCGAAGAGCGACCAGACTCTGAGTGTTGTCGATCCCGCGAGTTTGCGTGTCATCGCGAAAGTGCCCGTTGGCAACGATCCTCATGAGGTGATCGCTTCAACGGACGGCACGCGTGCCTACGTTTCAAACTACGGGTTTGGTGCCTACAACACCCTCACCGTCGTTGACCTGGTTGCAGACAAGAGGCTTCGAACCGTTGATCTGGGGCCGCTTCGCGGTCCGCACGGACTCAGCTTTGCACAAGGGAAGCCGTGGTTTACCTCGGAGGTAGCGAAAGCGATTGCGCGCTATGATCCCGCCTCGCATAACGTCGACTGGATCCTCGGTACGGGACAGAATCGCACCCACATGATTTGGGTCTCCCAGGATTCGCAGCATATCGTGACTACCAATGTGAACTCCGGAACTGTGAGCCTCATCGATCAGGAGCCTCCTCGCATGGTCGGGCCCTCGTCCAGCTTCCGTCGAACCTACTGGAATGAAACGGTAGTCCGGGTGGGCAATGGTTCGGAGGGTTTTGACGTTTCTCCAGACGGCAATGAGATCTGGGTAGCGAACGCGAAGGATGGCACCCTTTCCATCATCGACTACCACAAAAAGAAAGTGATCCAGACGCTCGCCGACAATGTGCGCGGCGCGAACCGGCTCAAGTTCACTCCGGATGGAGAGCGCGTGCTGGTATCCAGCGGGCCGGAGCTTGTCGTTTTCGATGCGAGAACGCGGAAACAGATCAAACGCATTCCCATTGGCCACGGCTCGGGCGGCGTGCTTGTGCAGCCGGATGGGACGCGGGCATTTGTTGCCTGCGGCCCGGATAACTATGTCGCTGTCATTGATCTTCATTCGCTTACGGTCATCGGCCACATTCAAGCCGGACATGGGCCGGATGGCATGGCGTGGGCTGTCCGTCGCTGACGCAGTTGGTTGCGTTGCGCTTCGTTTTTTGTCCAGATACAGATCTCGAAAACCGAAAGCGCATGCAACCACCTCAACGAGGTAGCTGCATGCGCAAAGTGCGATGCGCGAAACCAAACTCGCCGCTTCGTTTCGCGCAGGAGCGGTTCTACCTGCCTTGGCCGCCGCCTCCGTGACCGCCGCCAGGTCCTCCGCCACTTCGACGAGCTCCGCCGCTGGGACGAGCTCCGCCACTACCACGATTTTGTTGGACACTGCGATTCTGTTGGACGCCACGATTGAATCCGCCGCTGCTGCGGTTTTGATCGACGCGACGGTTCTGTTGGGTACCGCGATTCTGTTGGACGCCGCGATTAAATCCGCCGCTGCTGCGGTTTTGTTCGACGCGACGATTTTGCTGGGCACCGCGATTGAATCCGCCACTACCGCGGTTGAAGTTGCCACCCCTGTTGTAGGCACCTCTGCCGCTGTAGCCGCGCGGCGGACCGCCTGGACGATTCCAGCCCCGATTGTAGACGGTGCGGCTACGCGTGTAATAGTGCCCCCCGCGATATAGCACCGCGCGGTTCCGCCAGTTGAATCCCCAGTGGGGCCAGCCCCAACCCCAGCCCGTGAACATGCCGATGCCGATTCCCACGCCAAAGCCAATTCCAGAGCCGAAGTACACGCCTGCGGGCGGTCCATAGTAGTAGCCAGGATAGACGCCAATCGGCGCTCCATAGACGTCCCAAGGATTGTAGACGGGGACGTAGACAACAGTTGGATCCGCAGGCGCGATAACGATATTGCCATCATCTTCCGACACCTGCTGTTGCGGGGTGTCACGCAGTGTGCCGGCACTCTGCGCGCGTCCGCGCATGGTTTGCACGGCAGACATCACATCGTTCGGCTGGTTGTAGTAGGCATTGCCCAGGTCGGTTGTCCACTGAATGTTCTTATCCATCTGCGCCAGCACGGACGGGAACGCGACCAGGGCCTTCACGCTGGGGTCCCAGTCTTGTGCGTTGGCGCCGGCGGCCAGCTGTGCCTCTGGAATATTGCCCTGCGTCTGGATCCACTGATCCGCTTGCACCACCTCTGAGGGATAGGTCGAAGCAGCCAGAATCTGCGCTACCAGCGCATCGGGATACAGCGCGATGGGCGCAACCAATTGACCTAATTCCTCTGGAGTGAGCGGCTCTCCTTGTGGCGCGCCCTGGTCGGGCGGTAAGTCACCCTGATCCTCTTGTTCGCCTTGATTCTGTAAGTCCCCCTGACCCTGGGGTGCTGTCTGGTCGGGCGGTTGGCCGGGTTGATTCGGCGGGGGCGGAGCATACTGGCCTTGTGGAGGCGGAGGAGCCGATTGCGCAAACAACATTGCGCCCTGTCCCATGGGAATAATGGAAACAGCCAGGATAAGCGCGAAAATCTTCCGAGCCCTCTGTGCGGCGATGTCGATCCCACTCCATCGCGACTGAGGGAGCGGCGGCGCACCGTTGAAGCCTTGTAGAAAGGAGGCGACGGGTGAAGCAGGCTGTTTTGTAATGGATTTCATTTTCCCTCTCTAACGAAAACGCGAACCGAAATAGATTGGATGCACCCTGTATTTGGCGCCTGCTGGGTGAAGCCTTGCTCCTACCAGTCTGATAGATGCGGCTGGTATGGATGGTAACCCTCGTGGGGGCTGATAGTTGCTGAAAAATGAGCCTCGATGTCCATGTGGGCCACAATTGATTCATCCAGATGGGAGCCTCGGGAGCCTCGCCAAATCCTTTGTCTCATCCGTGATTTCCGGCATATTCCATGCGGCACGCACCGTCCCACTCGCGATACCCTAAGTTGTATGAATCAGCCAATGCATTCCTCTCCGAATATCAATATTGTCCAATCCCCGGATTACCGGGACGGGTATGCCAACAGCGTACAGGTACGAGCCAGTGTGTGGGACTTTCTGCTGGTGTTTGGCGCAGCCCGGCAGGATTCGCTCGATGAAGTGGTCTTGCGGAACTTTCAGGGGATTTACCTGAGCCCACAGCAGGCCAAAGCTTTGTGGAACCTACTGGGCCAGAACCTGGCGCAGTACGAACAGGCATTTGGCCCCA
>JBDTBI010000317.1:0-2757 GCA_039924215.1 Acidobacteriaceae bacterium | reverse complement strand
CCTTTGCCGAAAAACAGGCGAAGAACGGCTAGAGTTCAGCGCCGAATTCCATCGAGGGTGGTGCTATCGCCCCGCCCTCGATTTGCTGTGTACGCGATTGTGGATGAAAAGCCTCCGCAACGGCAGGCTCGCAGTTTCTTCTAGCTGATTGACGTTTGGGATTTACCTTTTTTTGGCTGCCCGCTCTGCGCGTGCTGCGACGTTGGTTGCCACGGCGGCGCGGATGAGTCGCCTGAAGGCAGCTTCGTTGATCTTCTCCCCTTCGCGTAGGTCGATTGCACGGCGCGTATTTCCTAACAGGCTGGAATTGAAAAGCTTCTTCGGGTCCGGGAGGGATGCTCCGCGAGCGAAGGTGAACTTCACGACCTGCTTGTAGGTTTCCCCAGTGCAGACGATGCCGTCGTGGGACCAGACGGGGATTCCCGGAGATTTTGGCTTCTCCCATTTCCACTCCTCCTGGATGTCGGGGTCAGCATCGTGGATGAGTTGACGAACGTGCGCGAGAGTCTCTCCGCGCCAGTCGCCCAGCTTTTCCATCCGCCCGGTGATCTTCGCGGAAACGACCTCGCTATTCGGACGACTTGTCGGTTTCATGTTCTCTCCTATCCTAACGTTTCGCCCAATCGGGCTATGCCGGCCGGTTCATATGAAGAACGTGCTTATGTTTAATGATCAGGCGCGGCTAGGAAATGTTAATGACTGCATTGGGCTGTTCTCGTCAAGTGACATTCAATTTCTGGGTTGAGTGAATCCAGTGAAATGCACAGAGAGGGCGGCTTGGCAGTGATCTTAAGCGCCGACTGCGCTTCTCTCCGGCGCGATGATTGCCGTTGACTCACGCTCTCTCTGGGAAATGACCTCAGCCTCCTCCAAGCTGCGGCAGTGCTCTTCAAGTTCCTCAGCGGCGACCCGCGCATAGTTGAGAAAGTGATGCGCAGCCAGAAGCACCATGTATCCCAACCACAGTTTCGCCGGCTGACGCGCCCACTTCCGAACGATGAGCAACAGAAACCGCCAGAATGCGGGCCGGTAATTGGAGCGTACCCCCTGATGCCACAGGGATGAGAACAAAACCCGCAGATTGTAGGACAGAGACAACTCTGGAGGGTGCTGCGTCGGGCGCGGGCGCCAGGATTCGATCGAGCGGAACGCCCGTCCGAAGTACGCCTCCGGTGTGTACAGGTCTGCGAGCAGACCGGCCAGTCCGTGGAGCAGCGCCGGTAGCGGCATGGTGGTGCGGAAGTTCGGTGGGCTGAAATTAGTAGTCGATTGGCTATTCTCGATCAGGCGTCCTTCGCGCTTCATCCGGTCGAACAGGGCGGTGGTGGGTGGGGCCTGCAGGACGCCGGCCATAGCCCAGGCTATGCCGGTCTGCTCGATGAACTCCAATTGCCTTGCGAAGATGCTCTCGTCGTCCGAATCGAAACCCACGATGAATCCGGCCAGGATCCACAAGCCGCTCTCCCGGATCGCCCGGACCTGACTGGTAATGTCGCCGCGCAGATTCTGAAACTTTCGCGATCCCTTCAGCGCCTCGGCGGATGGGGTTTCGATGCCGACAAACACATACATGAAGTTCGCCGCGACCATGGCCGCGAGCAGTTCAGGCTGGTCGGCCAAGTTGAGGGAGGCTTCCGTATAGAACGAGACGGGATGCCCATTTCGTTGCTGCCAAATCTTCAGCTCCTCGGTCAGCAGCAACGCCTGCTTGTGGTTGCCGATGAAGTTGTCGTCGACAATAAACACCTCATTGTGCCAGTCAAGCCGCCGCAGAATATCCAGCTCCGCAATGACCTGGGCCGGGGTCTTCGCTCGCGGCCGCCTGCCATAGATCGTAATGATGTCGCAGAACTCACACTGAAACGGGCATCCGCGTGAGAACTGCACCGGCATCGATGTGTATCGATTCATCTGGAGCAAGTCAAAGCGTGGGGCAGGGCTGTGCGTCATGTCGGGTTTATCGGCGATGCGGTAGAGCCGACGCGCCACGCCTTTTTCCAGGGCAATCGCGATCTCCGCGAAGACCTCTTCGGCTTCGCCAGCCAGCACGTGATCAGCGTGCACGAGCAGGAAATCCGGTTCGCTGCTGGCCCACGGACCTCCGATGAAAGTCCGGCGCTTCAGAGCGCGAGCGCGCGCCAGGGTGGCCACAGCATCCACACGCTGGGCAACCATCGCGCTGACCATGACCAGATCGGCCCATAGCAGATCCTCTTCGCGCAACTCCTCGAAGGCTCGGTCAAGGAGACGAATCTGCCAACTGGCCGGACAGAGGGCGGCCACCGTGATCAGGCCCAGCGGCGGCATTATGGAGCTTTCCGGAATCATCTTCATCACTCCTTCAAAGCCCCAGAAGGAAGACGGAAAGCGTGGCCAGACCATCAGGATTTTTAACCCGGATCCCAAAGGAGGAAGCTGCTCCTCAGCATCTTGATGACTGGACAGGATCGAGAATTGCCGAAATGGATCGGCGATTGGAGATGCAGACATGGCGAGTCTCCTTCCCGGATGCATTGCTCGAAGCTGATTTCGCTTAGCTGCGGAATCGCACGAGCATTTCGCACCGGGCCCAGGACGGGGACTACAGGAAACATGAATCTATTCCACGCAGGAGGCAAACGTCAACCGCTTAGGTAATGTTTTTTCCTCCTGCAGCCATTTGGAAGACAATCTGGAACCCGAGCGGCGCATATCGCGGATGTCATCTGCCGCCAAATCGCCAATACGTGTTGCGAGGGGCCGCAGTACTGGAAACGG
>JBDTBI010000316.1:0-5506 GCA_039924215.1 Acidobacteriaceae bacterium | reverse complement strand
AAATTCGAGTGGTTCGCGCGCAAAGTAGAAGAGGGATTCCGACGCGTTTCCAATCGTGGCAGATCCCTTCTTACTGCAATCCCAGCCGCATTACGAATCGGTTTTGTTTTTTTCGGATTGCATCGGTCGGCGCGCAAAGTAGAACAGGGACCCCATCAGCAGCGCGAACATCACAACGGAAATCCAGTCGTGGTACAAGGGGTTCGTCGTGGACATCTTCAGCAGGTCGAATTTTCCCGTGGCCGATTCATACAATTTCAGCGCGACACCCAGCAGTCCCACGATGCCGCCAGCGGCAATCAATCCGCTGGCATAGAGCGACCCCGGACTCACCTCGCCCTCTAATTCGCCGGATACGTCGCCGCTTTGCTCCCTCGCCCGCGCTACCGCGCGGTCCACCATCCAGCGCACAACACCCCCACAAAAGATTGCCAGAGTGGTGCCGATCGAAAGATAGGCTCCCACAGCAAAGGAGAGAGAGCGTACTCCCAGCAGCTCCACCGCAATCACCAGAAACACGCCCAGCCAGATCAGGCCCCACGGCAACTGCCGCGTCAGGATTCCGTTGATCACCGTGGCCATCAGCCGCGCCTGTGGAGCGGCCGCCCGCTCGCTGCCGATGCCTTCGATCCACTGCGCTTCAATGTGGCCCGTCGCAGGATTGAAAAGATAGTTCCCGTCGGCCAGTTTGTGCGATCCCAGCGCATTCAGCAGCACATAATTTTTTCCGTAGTCGATTTGTTCCTGGCCGTCCGCCAGCTTCACGCGAAACTCTCGCCGTGCAAAATGTTCCTGCTGCACCGCCACGCCATCGGCGGGGTGAGCGAGGCTGTAGGCCTCATTCATCGGACGAAATGCTTCCAGGCCTCTGTTCATCGCCGTCAGCGTCACGCCAATCGAAAACGTGGAGATGCAGACGCCGATCAGCAGCGCCAGTTGCTGCTTCCATGGGGTCGCCCCAATCAGAAAGCCGGTCTTCAGGTCCTGCGATGTGTCTCCGGCATTCGCTGAGGCAATGCAGACAACGCCGCCAATCGTAATGGCCAGCGCGCCAAAAGCCGGGGCCGTCCAGCCCTTCACTAGAAAAATGGCGGAGGTCGCCATCAACGTCGCAATCGTCATGCCGGAAATAGGGTTGGCAGAGCTGCCAATCAGTCCCACAATGCGCGAGGAAACCGTGACGAACAGGAATCCAAAGACCACCACCAGCAGCGATGCCGCCACATTTGCCAGCAAACTGGTTTGCGCTCCGGGAACCGGCTTGAACGTAAGAAACAGAAATATGCAAATGACCAACAGAACGGAACCGCCGATCACGACAGACATAGGGAAGTCGCGGTCCGTGCGTTTCTCTGCCGCAGCCGCTGCGCGCGATCGTCCCAGGTTGGCCAGCCCTTCGCGGAACGCGCCCCAGATAGTCGGTACCGTGCGCAGCAGGGTAAGGATTCCAGCCGCGGCTACCGCACCCGCGCCCATCGGACGCACATACGCCGCCCACAGATCGCTGGGAGTCATCTGGGAAATTGGCTGCGTTCCCGGGTACACAGCTCCCGCCACGTGGGAGCCGAAGAAGTGGATTGCCGGCATCAGGACCAGCCAGGAGAAGACGCCCCCTGCAAAAATCGTTCCCGAAACACGCGGGCCAATAATGTAGCCGACTCCCAGATACTCCGGTGTGGCATCGGCGCGAATGGCCGCGCCCGGAAGCCAGCGCGGCTCATAGTTGGGCGTGCTGGGCCACGCGCTGAACAGATTGCCATTCTGAAACAGCGTGTACACGCCGCCCAGGCCCAGGCCCCAGAAGACGCGGCTGGCGAAGGAACCGCCGCGTTCTCCTGCAAGCAGCACATCGGCGCAGGCTGTGCCTTCGGGGTAGGTCAGGTTGCCGTGCTCTTTTACAATCAACTGTCGCCGCAGCGGAATCATGAAGAAGACGCCCAGCCATCCGCCCAGCAGCGCCAGAAAAAAGATGCGCGAGTACTCCAGATCGAAACCGAGAAAGATCAGCGCGGGCAGCGTGAAGATCACGCCGGCGGCAATCGACTGCCCTGCGTTGCCGGTCGTCTGGACAATGTTATTTTCAAGGATCGAGGCCCGCCCCAGCCCGCGCAACACGCTGATCGACAGCACCGCAATGGGAATGGAGGCTGCAACCGTCAGCCCGGCGCGCAGGCCCACATACACCGTCACGGCGCCGAACAGGATTCCGAAGATGCATCCCAGAAAAATCGCCCGAAAGGTGAATTCCTTTTGAGATTCTTCCGGCTTTACGTAGGGCTGAAACCCTTCCGGCGTCACGGATGGGTCCGCTGTGCCGGGCGTCCGCGCAGGGGAGTCAGCGGGTTGGCTGGAGGAAGGTTCGGACTTTTCCGATGGTCCCGTGCTGCTTGCCAAGCTCGTACTCCCCTCCCGAAACGGGTGAATGCAAAGATTTGAGTGTAGAGCATCCGCGGCTAACCGCGATCTGTAGAATCCACGCCGAATCCCTGCAACGACCTGCCGAATCCCTGCGACGGCGCGTGAATTGGGTCTCAGCCACCGGGGCCATTCGGCAGGATGCCACTCCATCCATCCCTATCCATCGAAAGAAATTGTAGGTATGGAGATGTCTGGTGCTCGAATTCCGAATATACTGCAGTCAGCCGGATTGGTGCATTGTCGAAGCGCTCCGGGCACGAGAACATTCCTTTCTAGAACAATGCATGATCGGGAGGTGCGTCTTCCCTTGGCAGTTTTCTAGGCAGTCCTCAAGTCGAGCCAGCAGTCTTCCGCCATCGCAGATGGCCGCATGGCGCGCGGTTGCGCGTGTCCTCCGAAGTCCACTGGATGCTGTCGGTTGTGCCGTTTTTCCTTCCAACTGCAGGCTCTGCACCCAACCTCTTCTGCATCTTTCCAACGCGCCTATCTGCGCCGACTGTCTGCGCGATTTGCCGGAACAGGACTCAACCAATCTCTGCGCTGTGTGCGGCGAGTTGCTTGGCTGGGGAGGGTCTCGCTTTGCAGCCTCCACCATGGACGCACAATCTCTCTGTCACCTGTGCGAGCGGGCACGGCCTCCGTTCCAGCTGGCCGTAGCCCACGGCGTGTATCAAGACACGCTGCGCGGCCTGATCCATCTGCTGAAGTATGAACGCATCTCCACCATCGCGGAGCCACTGGGTGAGTTGCTGGCTGCCACTATTGCACGCCAGGAAGACTTGCCGCCCAGCCTGACCGTTGTCGCGGTTCCGCTGCACGCCGTGAAGCAGCGCGAACGCGGTTTCAATCAGTCCATTCTGCTGGCGGATGCAACCGTCCGGCGTCTGCGCCGACTGCGCCCGGATCTCGACCTGCACCCGGCCTGGCAGGCTATGGGTCGCCAGCGCGCTACAGAAAGTCAGTCCGGGCTGACGCCGCGCCAACGACGACGCAATTTGCGCGGAGCATTTTTCATTCGCCAGCCGGAGCAGATTGCCGGGCGTTCCGTTCTGCTGCTCGACGATATCTACACCACCGGAGCCACTGCCCGCGAATGCACGCAGACTTTATTGCGCGCCAAGGCCGCATCGGTGCATGTGGCAACGCTGGCGCGCTCGCAGCGGGAAGGCGTCGCATTCTGGGATGCTGTAGTTCCTGCACAGGCCAGTCGTTTTTCCGGAGCGGAGACTGACAGACCGCAATCCCCCAATAAGGAGGTTTGGAATTGAAATGACGAAGAAACGGAAGCTCACAAAGGAAGAGTCAGGCGAGGAGCACGAGAGACAGCTTTCGGATGGAATGGCGGAAGCGCTGGATCCCGCAGGTGTGCATTTCATCATGCCCCTGGAAGAGAATCCACGGCTGCAGGTGTTCAACCAGGTGATGCAGCAACAGGCTCGCAGGAAAGTTAATTAAAGCAGGCAGGGAGGGAAACAGATGTCCACGGCAAGAGCTACGGTGTACGCTCGCAAAGCAAAACCTCAGACGAAATGCCACGTCGCGCATCCTGAGCCGGCGCCGCAGGAGCGTCAGCCGCTTGACACTGCTTCCCCCATGCACACCCCGGTGCTGGTGTTGAACGCTTCCTATGAACCGATCAACATTTGCGGTACGAGGCGGGCACTGGTCCTGATCCTGAAAGGTGTGGCCCGCAGCGAAGAGGAGCACGCGACGCTGTTGCACGCCGCGCGCATTCGCGTGCCTGTGCCTTCCGTTATCCGCCTGCTGGAATATCGCCGCATCCCGCACCAGACCCGCGCCCTTTCCCGCAAGAACATCCTGCTGCGCGACCGCAATACCTGCCAGTACTGTGCCACCCTTCTTCCGGCGGGTGAGTTGACGCTGGACCATGTTGTCCCGCGTTCCCGCGGCGGTTTGTCCACGTGGGAGAACCTGGTGGCCTGCTGCCATAGCTGCAACCGTCGCAAGGGCAATCAGCTGATTCAGGAATTGGAAGATATGCACCTGATGCGCGAGCCGCGTCCGTTTTCGCTGCACACCAGCCGTCACATTATGCGCATGATCGGCAGTTCCGACCTGCGCTGGCGCAAATATTTGTACTATTGATCTTTCGCTCCCTCTGCGTCTTGGCAGAGGAAATGTGAGTCACAGCAAACGCCAAAATTCATCACTCTGCTGAATTCCTCCGGGCTTTCCATCCGCGCCGTTATACTGGCAATTCGGAGCTGCGTCCGCGTCACTGCTGGCTTCGGGCATCCACATCGCGCGTGAATTTTCTTGATGACAGAATTGCAACCAAAGGCAACCGGGGAGCACCGGCCAGAGCACAATCCACTCTGGCTGAATATTTTTTTCACGCTGCTGACGGCGGGTTATGCCTTCCTGTTTATTCGCCAGCCCAGCCCCTTCTTCGCCGATGACAGTTTTTTTTACCTGGTGGTGGGCCGCAACTTCGCACTGGGATACGGCAGCACCTTCAACCGCCTGATGCCCACCAACGGCTACCATCCCCTGTGGATGTTGCTTTGTGCCGGCGTGTACAGTATTTTCCCGGACCGCACGACAGGGCTGCGCATGATTGCGGCACTCATCGTGGTGCTCAACATTGTGGTGCTGCTGGTTGCGGCACGACTGCTGCGCCGTCTGCATGCCCCCGCGTGGGTGGCCTGGACCATCCTCATCCCGTTCCTGTTTGGCCTGCAGCTTGGAACGGAATCATCGCTCAGCGCTGCGCTGCTGGCCGGAACGCTACTAGCTCTCTATACGTTTTTGCAGTATCCCGGCTGGAAGAGCGGATTGGCCTTCAATCTTCTGGCTGCGCTCGCTGTGTTGAGCCGGTTGGATTCAATCTTTGTCATCGCCTGCCTTTGGATCTCGGTACTGGTCTGGTGTCTGCAGCAGAAAAAGGAGTCCGGGGAACGGACCGCACTGCGCATTCATCTGTCGTGGATACCGCTCTACGCCGTGCTGTGGGGCTCATATCTCGCTAGCAATTTGTACTGGTTTCATATGCTGATGCCAATCAGCGGACTACTGAAGTCGAGCAACAGCCACGACCACTTGCTGGGCCACAATCTGCCGCACACCG
>JBDTBI010000315.1:0-2635 GCA_039924215.1 Acidobacteriaceae bacterium | reverse complement strand
TCCTACACGTTCAATCTGGATGCGTTGAGCTATGTGTTTCAGAGCGCAGATGCGTTCCTCTGGCTCTCCTGGAGCGGCGCGTGGCACATGTTTGCCGCGCTTCCGCAAGCGGGCATCACCATCGCGGCAGCAGCGGCATTGGCGCTATATTCGCTGCATCGCCGATCCCGCTATTTCGGCAATACCACGCCGTTGATCGTCGCCGTGTTGCTTCTGTCCCTTGAAACCACGGGCATACGGGCGGAACCATGGCTCTGGGCGCTTCCTTTCGTTCTCACCTTCACCGGCGGAGTCTTTGCCGATGTCCTGGAATCGCGCCATCGCCGGATCTTTCTCGGCGTGACCGGCGCGATCCTGACGACCCAGGCCGCTCTGTCCCTGCTCAGTCTGCCATTGCTCGCGCGCTACTAGCAGATTCCGGGTGGGTATCGTGAATTCAGGCCTTCACGCCGGATGGGCCATTCCTGGCCCGGCAAATAGAAGGCCCGGTTCACAGCAGACTGCAAGGGATTGCGATCAGAGCAGTTTGATGGAAGACACTTTCAAGGTGTCCCCTTCCACTTGTCCGGTGACATTCACGCGAAGGTGGTCCTTTTGGTGGGAAGCCTTAAGTTCCTCCACGATTTCCCTGTTCCCGGTTGCGTCGAACTTCAGGAATTTCTTATCGTTGGAAAGAATCCCATAACCACTCTTTTCACAGCCCAGGGCGCACGTGCGTGTATGGGCATCAGGATTGGCGGCAACCTTCGTAGAACATTTGACATCCACAACCGGGACATCATTAAAAGTGGCGGTTGCAGCCAGGGCGGGGAATGCACCCAGGCCGAACAGTGCAAGCAGTACAACGAGCTTCTTCATGGTCTTTCCTCCGGTTAATCTTGGTTTTTTTCGTGCCGATTTATAGAACTGCCACGGGTTTGGAACTGCGTGCTGCCGTCGACTCCTTTCCCGCCGCTGCGTTTCGATCGCGCACCGTTGAAAGCTGCGACAGAGCAAAAGCGCCGATGGCAATCTCGACGTCGCGCATCGCGAGATCGGAAAACATGCCCGTCGTCAGCAGGTTCACCGCAATGCCAAGCAGCCAGATCATGACGATATAGCTACCGATCCTCGTCCAGCGGCTAAGAACGATCAGGCCGGCGATGATTTCAATCACTCCGACGCCATGCATGAACGTTGCCGCGCTTACCGGAACAACCTTCGTTGCGAAAGGGCTCAGGTACATTCCCCAGTCGGCTAGCTTGTCAAAGTATTTGTCGATGCCGGTGATGATAGGTCCGACACCTAGTCCGATCTTCAGTGCCCACCAGGCCGCATTTAGATGACCATCGAGATTCTTCATGCCCTTTCCCCCCTAGATAAAAGAGTCTCGAGTCAGCCGTCGGTTACACGGAATAATGTATTTCAAAAGTATAAATGCAGGCTAGGATGTGTAACCTTTCCTGCTTTTCGGACTCTATATCCTGTATAGCTATGGCAACCGTCGGAATTGTGGAAAGAGCGCAACGCGAAGGCTGGACCGATCTCGAGATGGTCGAGCGTGTCAAGGCCGGGGACACGGCTCTCTATGAAATCATCATGCGCCGCCACAACCAGCGTCTGTATCGCGTTGCGCGCGCCATCCTGCGCGACGATGGAGAAGCGGAAGACGTCATCCAGGACGCCTATGTACGGGCTTACCAGCACCTCGATCAGTTTGCCGGTTCCGCTCCGTTTTCAACGTGGCTGACGCGCATCGCAGTCAATGAAGCGCTGCGCCGGCTCCGGTCCCGTGCTCGCAGCCCGCGGATCGAAGACGTCGAGGACAATGGAGAGGATAGTTCTATGAATATCGCCGGAACTTCGCTGGATCCCGAGCAAAGGGCGTCCCTCGCAGAGTTGGGTCATCTTCTTGAAGAGGCCGTCCTCGATCTTCCGGAACAGTACCGGGTTGTCATCATGCTGCGGGACATTGAAGGATTGAGCACCGCGGAGACGGCTGTTGTGCTCGATCTAAGCGAAGAAAACGTTAAGGTCCGGCTACACCGTGGTCACGCGAAGGCGCGGAACTGGTTGTTTGAGCGGGTCGGAGCAAAAGCGAAAGATGCGTTTCCGTTTATGGGTATCCGTTGCGATCGGACCGTAGATGGAGTCTTTCGGAGACTTGATGAATTAAGTATGACTCAGCCGTAAGTATCAATCCCCCACGTTAGTAAACGCCGGGCGTGGCGAGGTGCAGGCATGACGGGCGCACTCCAGGCGCCGTACCGAGCCGGTGGGCTTTGTCGCATCGGCGGTCTTTGCGCAGACCTTCGAAAATTCTCCTACAAACACGGTAAAATAGAAGCAGACCTTCAGTTCCCATCCGCCTGTGTTTTCAATGCGCTTGCGGGTCGGCCTTTGGCCCTTGTTTTCGGAACGAACCACGAAAAAAATATGGCAGACGATCAGAATCCTCAACTTCCCCTCGGCAACAATGGCAGCGATGGCACGGGCAGCAATGGTGCTCCTCCGGGCAGCCCCACGGGACCGGGCGCGGCGAACCTGATCTTCATCAACATTGAAGATGAAATGCGGCGCTCCTACCTCGACTATTCCATGTCGGTAATCATTGGCCGCGCGCTGCCGGATGTGCGCGATGGCCTGAAGCCTGTGC
>JBDTBI010000314.1:0-3108 GCA_039924215.1 Acidobacteriaceae bacterium | reverse complement strand
GCACTGCCGCAGCCAACGCAGGAACAAATTGAGGAAAGCTTTGCCGGTGTGGCGAGCGCGACTGATTTTTTTGCGCGTACCTCGCATGTTCTGGCGCTGCTGTCGGGCGGCATCGGCGTGGGTTTGGGGGTCGTCGCGACCGTAGCAAACCGCGAGCTTCTGGAGCACGTCCATTTCACGCGACTGGGTCCTGCACGCGTGCTGACCGTGCTTGTAACCACAGCGGGCGTCGTACGCGATCGGCTGTTGACGCTGGAACACGACTTGACTCCTTCCGAACTGGAAACGGCGGCGAACTACCTGAACCAGAATTTTCACGGCTGGGGCCTGGAACGCATCCGCCAGGAACTGACGCGGCGCATCGATCAGGAACGTAGTGAGTACGATCAGGTTCTCTGCTCGCTGGAACTCTGGGCGAAAGGCGCCATGACCCTCATGGCGGACGGCAATTTCCAGGAACGATCCATCTTTGTCGATGGCGTCGCCAATCTCATGGTCGAGGAAACGAACCAGAGACATCTGCGCGAAATCTTTATCGCGCTTGAGGAAAAGCAGCGGATCATCGACCTTCTGAACGCCTATGTTGACAGCGAGCAGCCGTCCGTGCGCGTGGTGGTAGGGCTGGGGGAGACTATTCCGGAGATGCGGGATCTTGTCCTGATCGCCGCCCCTGCACGGCGAGGCTCGGAACACCGGGGGACGGTCGCGGTGATTGGCCCCACGCGAATCCAATATGCCAGCGCCATCGGGACCGTGACCTATATCGCCGACCTTTTTGGACGCTGGGCGACATAGCCGTAACCTGATGCAGCGTAAGCGTCTTTCCTCGTGGCCATCTTCAGATCGCGTCCATTTGCTCCATCGGGCCATCTCTGGCTCCTTCGACTGGTTACAATAGAAATAGCCAGCTCGTAAGCAGCCCTGCTGGAGCTCGACCGCGCAAGGAAAGTTGCCTTCTTCGGTACGAGGCGCATCTGTCGAGAGCGATAGAAATTCCAGAATTCTGAAAGACGATTGGTCTGGACTGCATTCCGCCGAATTGCAAGATAAAACCTTATGCGACATAACGAAACGATGAAGACACCCAAGACAGCAGGCCCCGCGAAAAACGAGTTGGACGTTCAATTCGAGCACCATCAGGCTGCCGCCGATGTCGAGCCAAATGAGAGCGCGGCAGCGGCGGCAACTGTTGACCAACCCACGCTGCAGGCAGAAGTAGACCGCTTACAGACGGAACGGGACCAGCTTTTCGATCGGCTGGCACGGCTTCAGGCGGAGTTCGACAACTACCGGAAGCGAGAAGCGCGCGAGCGCGCTGAAACCCGCGATTACGCGCTGATCAATACGGTGGAGCAAATCCTTCCGGTATTGGATAATTTTCAGCTCGCGCTCAACGCACAGGGTTCGGCCGATCAACTTCGCTCCGGTGTCGAGTTGATTGTCCGTCAGATGGGAGAGATTCTTCGCTCCATCGGCGTACAGCCCATTCCAACCGTGGAAACGCAATTCGACCCACGCGTGCATGAAGCCATTGAGATGGTGGAACGCGACGATCTACCCGACCATCAGGTAATGGAAGAAGTCCGCCGTGGCTACACCTTGCGCGACCGCCTGCTGCGACCCGCTTTAGTGCGAGTTGCCACAAATCCAAAACAGAAAACAGCATGAGCCCAACTGCCAGAGTGACCAAAGCCGACTATTACGAAGTTCTCAATGTGGAACGCACCGCCTCCGACCAGGAGCTGAAGAGTGCCTACCGCAAACTTGCCATGCAATATCATCCGGACCGCAATCCGGACGACCCCACCGCGGAAGAGAAGTTCAAGCAGGCAAGCGAGGCATACCAGGTGCTGTCGGACCCGGATAAACGAGCCGCCTACGACCGCTATGGCCATGCCGGTATCAGCAACGGCTTCGGCGATGCCAGCGGGTTTGCGGGTATGCCCGATCTGGGCGACATCTTCGGAGACCTGTTCGGAGAAATGTTCAACATGGGCGGCAGCCGCCGCTCCTCGCGCGCGCAACGTGGCCGCGATCTGCAGTACGAGCTGACGCTGACGTTTGAAGAGTCCGTCTTCGGCAAGCAAAGCGAAATTGAGATTCGCCGCATGGAGAACTGCTCCGTGTGCAAAGGCAGTGGCGCCGAGCCGGGGCATGGACCGACTGTCTGTCAGCAATGTGCCGGTCGCGGACAGGTTCGTTTCCAGCAGGGATTTTTCTCTGTCGCCCGTACCTGCCCCGTTTGTGGAGGAACAGGCAGCATGGTGACCCACCCCTGTCAGAAATGCAAGGGCGATGGTCGTCAGACAGCCGCGCATACCATCAACGTCACCGTCCCCGCCGGCATTGAAGATCACATGCGGATTCGGTATCAGGGCGAAGGGGATGCTGGTCGCTATGGCGGCCCATCCGGAGATTTATATGTGGTGGTCTCCGTCGAGCCCCACCCGTTTCTTGAGCGCGAAGGCAATAATCTGCATTATGTATTACCGATCTCTTTCCCGCAGGCAACGCTGGGCACAGAATTGATGATCCCAACCCTCGAGGGCGAGACCAAGCTGAAGATTCCGGAAGGAACGCAGAGCGGCACGGAATTCCGCCTCCGGAATAAAGGCGTTCCCTATTTGAATGACCATGGCCGCGGAGATCTGATTGTTCAAATCGTCGCTCAGGTTCCCAAAAAACTGACCAAGCCGCAAAAAGAACTGATGCGTGAGCTGGCTGAAACATTAACGGTGGAGAACACACCCTCGTCACGGAGTTTCTTCGGGAAGATGAAAGACATTTTTAACTAGGAACACTCTATCGCGCGTGGCGATTCTCCCGATGCCGCATTCTCGCTATCCGACCACCACGTCATCATGACGCCGGCCGCAACAATCGCCGCAGTCTCCGTGCGCAGGATGTGTGACCCCAGGCTCACCGATTGCCATCCCGAGTCCGCAAAAGTGATCAGCTCAATTGGAGTCCATCCGCCCTCTGGTCCGATTGCTACATAAATCGGAGGCGACGGGGTTGCCTGCGCCTCTGTTGTCAAAAGAGATTCCCGTAGGGACTGGATGCGTTCCTGCTCGGACAAAAGAAACCGCAGCGCATCTGGCGTCGCTG
>JBDTBI010000313.1:0-3564 GCA_039924215.1 Acidobacteriaceae bacterium | reverse complement strand
GAAAAGGATCCTAGGCTAAAAGTTTTCGGCCTTGCCCTGGTTTGCGCCATAATTTGCATGTTGATTAAGCGGCTTCAGGCATGCGGCGAGCTGACTTCACGGCTATAAAAGTCAGAGGAGACTGCTTCATGCACTCCGCGAGAAATGTCCGAGACAATCACTGCCAGCCGTTCACGCGCTGCATTCAGCCGTGCAGTGGCGCGTGGGCGAAGCCACTGTGACCAAAAAGTTGTCGTGGACGACTCCTGAATTTTTGGCTGGCTCGGGGTTACGCTTGAACGCGATTTGCTTCGCTGGGCCACACCAAGCTGAGAAAGCGAGGCCAAACCCAAACCTTTGTTAGCGGCGACTCGTCGCCCATTTCTCGACCGCCGTGCCATGATGTTGGGATGACGACTCGTCGAATTCTGGCCACAGTGCGATTCCTCTTCGGCGTGTTCACGCTGTTGGTTGTGGGAATCCAACTGGGTGTCCATATGGGTCACGGCTACAGCGTGCTGAACTTCTTCAGCTACTTCACGAATCTTTCCAACATTTTTGCGGCCGCGGTCCTCATCGTGGAAGCCACGCTCAGCTGGCGACGGCGCGAACTCGGGCCGTTGTGGCAGCTGGTTCGTTGCGCATCCGTGGTTTGCATGACTCTGGTTGGTATTGTTTTTCTTGCGCTCCTGCGTGACGTCGACCTCGGCTCCCTGCTGCCTTGGATCAATGTTTGGCTGCACTACGTCATGCCGGTGGGCGTCCTCCTTGACTGGCTCGCTTTGTCGCCGAGTCGCTCGATTGCGTATGGCAAGGTCGCCTATTTGGTGGTTCTTCCCCTGGCATACCTGGCTTATTCACTGATTCGCGGGGTCGCTATCGGCTGGTTTGCCTACCCGTTCCTGAACCCAGCGAGCGGCGGCTGGGGAGCAGTCGCGTTGACCTGTGCCGTGATCGCCGTCGTATTCGTAACCGCCAGTTTTGTCCTCGTCGCCGTTGCCAATCGGCTACGCCGGTACGGTTGCTCGCTGCCGGATCATACGATCGCAGGCCCATGGTGGAGTGCGAAGTGGTGATCGGGAAGACAACCAGCAAAGATGCCGCAAAACGAAAGGCGATACCGGTCGCCACGGCGAAGCCGAAGGCGCGCGAATCTGTCAGACGCTTGGCTGCGGAAGTGGTCGCTACGAGCCTGCCGGCGTCCATGACGGGCCGGGCAAGTCCGGCGAAGGCCAAAGACGGAGACGATCCAGTTTTTGCCTACATCCGCAGCCTGCCGCAACCACAGCGCGGCATCGCTGAACGTGTCGATGCTCTGGCAGCCGAAACGCTTCCGGCCTTGAAGCGTTCGGTGAAGTGGGGGATGTCGTGGTACGGCGTGGGCGATGGCTGGTGCTTCTCCTGCGGCGGCTTCGCTGGCCACGTGAAGCTCACGTTTGGCCGCGGCCTCGCGCTCAAGCCTGTACCGCCGGTGACGCCGATTGGAATGGGCAAGAACTCGCGGGGAGTGGACCTGGAATCGTTGGCAGACCTCGACGAAAGCCAGGCCGCCGAGTGGATGAAACAGGCCACGGTCATGCCTGGCTTTGGCCGCAAGAAGCGTTAAGCCAGATATCGAAGTTTGAAAAACCGCAGGAATGGGTACAGGGAAGAAGAGCGCTGACTTAAGCGCAAAGCTCGCTGAGTTCTCTTTGCGCCATCGACCGTTGGGAGGTTTTTCTTTCATTGGCACCGCTGCCGGAAGAATCCCCACCGGTTGTAGGACCGGCTGTCAACGAGCGAATTCCCGCACCCGATCCAGATTGTTCTGGGCTGCCTCGCGAGCGCCGTCGCTGCGTGCCAGGTCGGCCCAACACCAGACGGCGATACAAATGCTGCGTAGGTCAGCGTAAGTCTGCACCAGTGCGTGATCGACGCTACCGAACCGCGACCGTGCGGCGCGCGGCAGGCAAGCAACATCGTATTCCCGAGGGCCAAGGCATGCGTCCTCGAAATCCAACCAGATGGGACCGTGTTCGCCGATGAGGAGGTTGCCGAGGTGTGGGTCCCCATGCAACGGAACCCAATCTCCGGCCAAAGTATCTGCTTCGTTGCGAAGACGGTTGTATTGCGCCTTCAGCAGCTCCCGATCCTGTCGGCCAAGCGCGGAGCATGCCTGGTCATCGATCAGCACGGACCAACAATGGTCGAACGCGTCGGTGTACGGAGGGAGATCGCCGCTGTAACCACGCAAGGCGTTATGAATGCGTTGGAGTGAGGTGGCTGCTGCCAAGGCATCCTTTTCCTCTGCGGCTCGACCATGTTCAACATAGGGCCAGAAGGTAACCACGCAAGATGCCAAGACATGCGGTCCCGAAAGAGCCTCCAGCGGCGCGAGCGCGGGTGCGCCTTTGCCAGCAAGATGACGCGCGATGGCCAATTCCTTGACGGCCGTTTTCCGAGCCGAGTCTATCGGTTCGGAGGATTGCATCCTGGCCACGATCCTTATTGGTGAGATCAGGAAGGTGGTGTGGTGCGCCGCCTTGAGAGTGGCAAGCGTGACCTCGCCCAGTCCGAGTTCTCGGCACATCGTGGAGACCACGGCTATTTCTTCGTTTAGTGGTGCTCTGTCCATACCCAACAGCCTGCGCGTCGCGCGGTTTCGGCGCAATCCGCCAGGCCGCCGGAAAGGGCCACAGATGCTTCCCGGACGTTCACCTGATCGAGCTAGTCGCCACGTACATGATTGGGTATTGCGTTGGCGAACAACCAAACGGCCGGGTTCGCCTTCAACCGTCTGAATTCTCGAACATCATCCAGAGTGCACTGTCAAAGGTGTTTCCATACCATGGGAGAATTACTCATGCCAGTAGTATGGTGTGAGTGTCTGCAGTGAGCGACGCGCCTCAGTTCGCCCCAAAGACGTTGCGTCTTGTACAAGATGTCGACCAACTTTGACTATGGAGGATCAATTTTGCGCCATCTTTTGACAGCAATGTTCATTGGGATTTGTTTCAGCGGGATCGCGTTGACTGTGATCCCCGCGCGGGCGCAACCAGCGGCGCAATCAGATCAGCCATCTGATGCCGAGGTGCGCTCGGCTGAAATCAAGCGCTGCCAAAAATCGTGTGACTGTTCGTACGGGCTTTTCCCCGGGGCGGTCAACTATTGTATCGGCATGCGCATCTGCAAAAAAAGGGCGCTTATCGACGTGGATTGGAGCTTTTGGAGCTGTCCGCTGGTTGGGGCAACAAGCAAGCTCAGTACACCTTGGGCATGATCTATTTCAACGGTGACCAGGTCGCTCAAGACCGGGCGCGAGGCATTGCTTGGTTGATGCTGGCCAATGAACGTCATAACGATTCGCAGACCGACCTCGTAATCCGTTCGGCCATTCAATTGGCTACTCCGGAACAAATCAAAACGGCGCAGCGGCTGTTTCAAGATATGCGAAAGAAATATGGCGACAGTGTGGCTGGCGCCCGAGCGTGGCGCCGCGTCAGGAACTATGTGAAAGGGCCGACGTTCATGGCGCAGAATTCCTGCCTTATGGAGGATGGTAGCGCTGTACCCTGGTCTCACGGTATGGCCGCAGACCCGCACGTG
>JBDTBI010000312.1:0-6697 GCA_039924215.1 Acidobacteriaceae bacterium | reverse complement strand
GAGTCTGGTACAAACTGCCGGTCTGGGCACAAAAAAGCTGGGGCAAATGGACTAGCTACGGCGGTGGCGGATACCAGATTGTTCATCAAACCCAGTACAATAATTTTCCCTTCGGGGGATGGTTGCTGCAGCGAGATATTGGCAAGCGGTGGACTCTGGGGGGTGAGATCTTTTCGCACGGCGCCGAAGGGCTTGCCACGCCGCAGACGAAGGCAGCTACAATGATTGACCTGGGCGGATACTATTACATCAAGAATCCAGGTCTACAGGTGTTGTTCACCTATGGACATTCCGTGGCAGGCCAGAGCGAAACCTACGCCTATTTGGGACTCTACCGCGCGTGGGGCTCGAAACCCGGCAAAGGGTTGAACGGCTTCCTGGGACGTCATTTTTGAAACCGGCGAAGCCTTGTCAAGGCGGCCCTGACGATTCGTACACCCTTTACTGTTTGCTGTGTAATCAAGTCAGATTCGGAGTGGATCGCAGGACCATAATCGCCGCCAGTACTACCAATCCGGCTGGAATCCAAAGCGCTCTCTCTGCGAAATGTGACGCTCCAAAGGCACCCAAAATCGCGCCGATCGCGTATGCGACCCACGTGCAAATGAATACTGCCGTGCGGAAGCGCGCTTCCTTTTGTGTGCCGGGCGTTTCCGAATCGGTGATCGCCTCGCCGAGATTTTCAAGGTCACCGCTCATAAATGATGTGTTCAGCTTCACCGGGCCAATCTGCCGAAAGGCGTTGGTCTGCATGGCCAACGCAAAGGCCAGCAATAGCAGCAATCCTGCGCGCAGCGCATTCGGATGCGGCGCAAATGCCAGCGTGGAAAGCAACACGAATTCAACTGTCAGCGTAATCAGTCGTACTCGCCGTTCGCGTCTTCTGGTGAGTTCGCGCATTCTCATATGCGCCACAGAGATTCCCGCTACAAATGCGATGACCACGCCAAAGCGGATTGCCGCTTGTCGCCAGTCGTGAGTCAGGATCGACGCGGCGAACAAGGCGGTGTTCCCGGTCATGTTGGCAACAAAAACTCTGCCGAACAGAAGATAGGCGATGATGTCGACCGCACCTGCGATAGCGCATAGCGTGCTGGCCAGTGGAATCGCCGCTAGAATCGTACGTTTCCGGGAATCGGTCATGCGCCTCGGCTCTCAGCCGCCCAATCCACGGACGAAGAGAAGGATCGTTAGAGGATGTACCGTGACAGGTCCTGGTCCTTCACAATCGAGGCAACCATGTGTTGCACATAAGCCGCGTCGATCGCGATCACTTTCTCGGTTCCGTTGGCCCCTTCGCGTTCCACAAGCGGAATCGTAGCGGAAGGTGTGTAGTCCTGGGGCTTTTCCGCGCTGGCGGCAAGCTCCACCGGCGCATCGGTATGCGGCGTTTCGTGTTTGCCGTCCCCGGCCGGGCGAATGTGTCGAGCCAGGTCCGGCGCATCGAAGCTGATCTCATCCAGCACTCGCTCCATAATCGTGTGCAGGCGGCGCGCTCCGATATTTTCGGTGGCTTCATTCACGCGGAACGCAAAATTCGCAATCTCCGCCAAGGACTCCGGTGAAAACTCCAGCTTCAATCCCTCCGTCTCCAGCAGGGCTGTCGCCTGCTTCACCAGCGAAAACTTGGGCTCAGTAAGAATCTTGATGAAGTCCTCAACGGTCAGCGATTGCAGCTCCACGCGGATCGGGAACCGCCCTTGCAACTCTGGAATCAGGTCGCTCGGCTTCGATACGTGAAATGCCCCCGCCGCAATGAACAGGACATGGTCCGTGCTGACCATGCCGTAGCGCGTGTTTACCGTGGTGCCTTCAACGATTGGGAGAATGTCTCGTTGCACGCCTTCTCGGGAAACATCCGGGCCATGCCCGCCCTCGCGTCCGGCGATCTTGTCGATCTCATCCAGGAAAATGATGCCGGAATTTTCCACCCGCTCGACTGCGATGCGCGTTACCTGGTCCATGTCGATCAACCGCTGCTCTTCTTCCTGCACCAGATACTCGAACGCTTCGCCAACCTTCATCTTGCGCTTTTTCGTGCGCTGGCCAAAAATGTTGGGCAGAATGTCCTTCAGGTTGATGTCCATCTCCTCCATGCCCTGGTTGGAAAGGACTTCAAGCGTTGGAGTGCGCTCGCGAACGTCGATCTCAACCATCCGCTCGTCCAGCTTGCCTTCACGAAACTGTGCCCGTAGCTTTTCTCGTGTGCGCTGGTGAGACTCGCTGGCGGCCGGCTGCACCGGGCTGGGGAAAGCGATGGTATTGTCGCTGCTCGCTTCCACTCCAGAAATAGGCGAAGGGGCGGGCATGGGCGCGGGTGCAGCCGCCGCGGCGGGAGGCAGCAGCAGATCCAGCAGCCGTTCCTCCGCATTCAGCTCCGCCTTGTCTTCCACTTCTTCCAGCTTTTCCTCGCGCAGCATGTCGATGGCAATCTCCACCAGATCGCGAATCATGGACTCAACATCGCGCCCGACATAGCCCACTTCCGTAAACTTCGACGCCTCCACCTTCAAAAACGGGGAGTTGGTCAGCTTGGCCAGCCGACGCGCAATCTCCGTTTTGCCCACGCCCGTCGGCCCAATCATGATGATGTTTTTCGGCATGATATCGTCCGCCAGCTCCGGTCCCAGCTTCTGGCGGCGCATCCGGTTGCGCAGGGCGATGGCCACCGCGCGCTTGGCGTCGTGCTGGCCCACAACATACTTGTCCAGTTCCGCAACAATCTCTCGCGGCGTCATTTCATCCAGCGACAGCGCCTGGTCTTCTTCAACTCCAGGAAGATAAATGGCCATATCCACTCCTCGGTCTCGGCCTTTGCCTTGCGGCCCGGCCAGCCCGGCCTACAGTTCTTCGATGGTCAATTGATCGTTGGTGTAGATGCAGATCTGGCCCGCAATGCGCAAGGATTTTTCCGCAATCTCGCGCGCCGGAAGCTCTGTGTTCTGCATTAAAGCGCGGGCTGCAGCCAACGCGTACGAGCCGCCGCTGCCGATCGCCGTAAGGCCTTCATCCGGCTCGATCACATCCCCAGCGCCGCTCAGCAAATACGTCTGTTGCAAATCCGCGACAATCAACAATGCCTCCAGATTGCGCAACATCTTGTCCGTCCGCCAATCCTTGGCCAGCTCCACTGCGGACCGGCCCAGGTTGCCCGCATATTGCTCCAGCTTCGCCTCAAACCGGCCGAATAAGGAGAACGCATCGGCTGTCGAACCGGCAAACCCGGCCAGCACTTTGTCCTGGTAGAGGCGGCGAATTTTTCGCGCGGAATGCTTAATGACCGCCTCGCCCAGCGTCACCTGGCCGTCGGCAGCCATCACTACGCGATCATTGCGGCGAACGCAAAGCACGGTTGTCGAGCGGATTTTCGCTCGTGGACTTCCAGATCGCTGGCGGAGAGACTTTTTGCGGCTGGAAACAGAAGAACCAACTGTGTCGGGGGGCAGCCCCGATTGCATATAGGCATCGAACATCGTCACTTCACGATTATAGGTCAATTGGTTTCCCCTTTCCCAAACCACTACCACGGACAATACATTTCATCTATGCTCAGAAATAGCTCGCATACTTTCCGAGATCGAATCGACGAGCGCCGTATGACATCCTGGTACACGCAGCACATTCCTGTCCTCGCCGCCTCCACAGCCAGTACCGTAGCCGCCGCCGGCGTTATTGTCTGGTGGGTGCTTACCCACCGCAAAACGGCGGAAGAAAAAGAACGCGAGCGCCGCGATCACCTCGTGCTTCACGGACGCATAATCGACGGCACCATTCTCGACTGGTCGGAGCAGCCGGACACCAGCAATTTAGGCACGCTGCTCTATCGTTACAGCATCTCGGGCGCCAGCTATGAATGCGCCCAGGACGTATCCTTTCTGCAGGATACGGTTCCCGTGAGCGCTTCCTGCCTGGGCACGCCGGCCTCCGTGCGCTACGACCCCAAAAATCCGGCGAACAGCATTATCGTGTCAGAAAGCTGGAGTGGGTTGCGGTACACGGACCCGGACAAAGTATAGGCAATCCCGTTATGGTTTGCCATTTTGGTATCTGCCTCGTACATGGCCACGCAGCGTCGTATTGTAGGCAGGAAACGCTGCCCCTGGCGCTAAACTGGAGCTATGCACGTCCATGGGCCCGCGACGGATAAGATGAAGCGAATCCTCAGCATCTCGCTGGTGCTGACCTTCGCCTATATTCTGCTGACGCTGATTGTAGGGCTACGTGCGCACAGCCTCGCGCTGATCTCCGAGGCAGGCCACAATACCTCCGATTTTCTGGCGCTGCTGCTATCCTTTGTCGCCGTCTATTTTCATTCGCGTCCCGCCACGGACAAAAAGACCTTCGGGTACCGGCGTGCTGGGGTCCTGGCTGCATTCGTCAACGGACTGGCGCTGATTGGCATCGCAGTATGGCTGGCGATTGAAGCCGCCGGGCGGCTGATGCATCCCCTGACGGTCCAACCCCGCGCCATGATGATCACCGCTGCCATCGGCGTGGTGATGAATGGCGTCATCGCGTGGATGCTTTCGCGCGCCAGTCAGGATCTCAACATCCGCGGCGCTTTCATTCACATGCTGGGCGATACGCTTTCCACCGCTGCCGTCATTCTCGGCGGGCTGGTCATTGCGCTGACCGGCATGGAGTGGGTGGACCCGGTGCTGTCACTGCTGATCGCCGTGCTTATCTTCTGGTCTTCGCTTTCCATCACGCGTGAAACGCTGAACATCCTGCTGGAAGGTACGCCGGACAGTGTTTCCCTCACGGACATTCGCACCGCCATGCAGTCGGTTCCCGGCGTTTGCGGCGTGCATGACCTGCATGTCTGGAGTCTCGGTTCCCATCTCAACGCGCTCGCCAGCCACGTCACAATCCCCGATATTCCGCCTTCGGAGAGTCGCCGCATCCTCGCCGACATCAATGACGAGTTGCGCGAGCAGTTCAACATCGGCCACACCACCATCCAGTTCGAAATGCGCGATGACGCCGGCTGTGCCGTCGAAGACGGTTGCCTGCCCACGGATGATTCCCTGCTGGCCACTGCCCACACGCATGCCCACAGCCATTCCCATTCGCACTAGAACCGGAACCGTTGTGCTACAGGTCGCCACGCCTCATCCGCTCTTGGCTTGCAACTGAAAAATCTGCGTCACTCGTGCCACCGTGTCGATTTCCTTTACCGGCTTGTCCGGCCGCAGCCTCAGAATCCGCGGAAACCGCAACGAATAGCCGCTATCGTGGCGATCTGACTGCATCACGTTGTTGAATGCGACCTCCAGAACCACCTTCGGCTCCACAAAAATCTGGCCCCGGCTCGACCCAACTTGATTGGACCTCACCGCGCTCGGTTCTACCCTGTGCTCAAGAAACCACGGCGTCAGCTTCAAAATTTCTTCGTCCGTCAAGCCGCTGTACGCCTTACCCACATTCCGTAGCCCAGAGCCTTCGCGCACCGCGAACGTATAGTCGCTCAGCACTCCTGCCCGCCTGCCATGCCCGTATTCCACCGCCGTTACCACTACGTCCAGCGTTGCCAGTTCGCGCTTCAACTTAACCCACGCCGAACCGCGCCGTCCCGGCTGGTACGTGGACGCAAGCGATTTCAGCATTAGTCCTTCATTGCCTCGCGCCTGCGCGGCGTCAAACGCCTCATCGATCTGCTGCACAGAAATCATCGCTGTCGCGGGAGCCAGTCTCAGTCTTGCCAAAGCCGCGTTCACTTCTGTACCTGGCTCCGCTTCAAATAGAGACACTTGCCGGGGACGTTCCATCAGCAACGCGTTTGAATCAACAGATTGCAAAGCAGCAGCTACCCATGCCTCCAAATGAGCACGACGCTTGCGAAGTGAAACGTGCAGCAGCAGGTCTTCGCCCTCCAGCAACAAGTCAAACGCCAGATACAGCACCGGAATGTCGCCTCGCATGAAATCCGTCACGCGTTTCCGTCCCAGTCGCTGCTGCAGCGCGGTAAACGGCAGTGCGCGGTCGGCCTTCGCATCCCACGCCAGAATCTCTCCGTCCAGAATGGCGCGAGTCTTCACCGCCGCAAACCACTCCGCCAATTCCGGAAAGCTGGGCGTTACGTCCTCGCGTGTGCGCGAGAAAATCCGCACTCGACCCGGCTGCTCAGGATCACCGCAGTGGATCTGCGCCCGCACACCGTCATATTTGTCCTCTATTTGGGCTGAAGGTTCGATTCGCGCGACAGGCTCACTTCCCTTATTCACGTTTGCAATTCCGCCTGCTTCAACGACTTTTCCTGTGCTGTCTGCAAATCGCGCATACGCCGCCTTTGCGTTCGCGGCAGGCGTGGCCAGCATGAACCCCAGAGGATGAAACATCTGAAAGTGTGCCGTGGACAACGCATCCTCTCGCGCCAACGTCACCACCGCGGCCAGATTTCCCAGCAGCATCCCAGCGTGGCGAACCGCTCGCAATTCCTGCCCGGTTGCCGCAGCAATCGCTTCTTCCACCAGGCTCTGCTTCACTCCAATGCGCATATCGCCCAGCAGCAGTTTGATGAAATATTTCGCCTCCACGGGGGACATCCCGCGCAGCACCTCTCTGAGTTGCGCGCGTTTCGCAACGCCCCCCCGCGCTGCCGTCATGGAATCCAGGCGCTCGGCTATTTCAATAAGATTCCAGATTTTTGACGATATCGACTCCGGCACCAGCAATTCCTCTGCCGTCGCACCAAGAT
>JBDTBI010000311.1:0-4527 GCA_039924215.1 Acidobacteriaceae bacterium | reverse complement strand
AACGTCGTCCCGTTACGCAAACCTCCGCAACGTGCAACGGCCGCGAACTGGAAAAGCCAAACTACGTGGACTGGTCCGCGATGACAAAACCTGCTGAGCTGTATGCCTGCCTCTATGCGAAGGAGTTTCCCGTCCAGGTATTGTTGCGTTTGAGATCGGAGCTGCGCGGCAAGCTATGCGTCGTTATGGAGGGGGAACCGCCGTTCGAGCAGGTCTGCTCGCTGACAAGGAAGGCGCGCATCCTCGGCTTGGTGCATGGAATGACGCGAGTCGAGGTGGACACCTTTTCGGCGGTCACTGTGCTGCCGCGCTCTCCTAAAGAAGAGACAGCAACGAAGACGGTCCTGCTCGAATGCGCGGGCGCATTCTCTCCGCGTGTGGAAGACAAGCGCGAGGATGGCTCATTTCTGTGCGTCATTGACATTGCGGGAACTTCGAGTCTGTTCGGACCGCCAGGGTTGTTGGCCGAGAATCTGCTGACTCGCATCAGAGCTCTTGGCATAACTGGTTGCATTGCCGTCAGCTGTAATTTCCACGCGGCGGTCGCACTAGCCAAAGGACTCCCTCCGCGAACTTCGAAGGTCATTTCTGATGGTGAGGAAAGTATGGCACTCTCCTCATTGCCGCTTGCGGTTCTCGATATCACGGAAGACCAGGCTGAAACCTTTGGCCTTTGGGGCATCCGCACTTTAGGAATGTTGGCAGCTCTGCCCGAAAAAGAACTGGTCGCCAGGCTGGGGCAATCAGGCAAGCGTCTTCGCCAATTGGCGCGAGGTGAGATGCCCCATCTGTTTCAGCCGATAGCACCTGCCTTCACTCTGGAAGAACGCTTGGAACTGGATTCGCCCGTCAAACTGCTCGAAGCACTGCTCTTTGTGGTGAATGGGATGCTCGAGCAGCTGATCCTCCGGGCAAAGGCGCGTGTGCTCGCATTGGCTTCGGTGAGCATCATCCTGAATCTCGAAGGGGGTACGACGCATACGCGCACGGTCCGGCCTGCTTTGCCCACGAACGACAGGCCGCTCTGGATCAAACTGATCCATCTCGATCTTGAGGCGCACCCGCCGCAGGCGGCGATTCTCGCTTTATTCTTAGCGGCAGAACCGGGAAGCACCAGTAAAGTGCAATTGGGATTGTTCTCCCCGCAATTACCTGAACCGGCTCGGCTCGACGACACACTGGCACACATCCGTGCCATCGTGGGCGATGAGAATGTTGGGCGCCCCGTGCTTGCAGATACGCATCAGCCAGGCGTGTTCAGAATGGAACCGTTCACTGTTCCCTCCGGTTCTTCGTCAGTCGTTCCTTGCAATCAGTCTCGATCCGCACTGCGAAGACTGCGTCCAGCCGAGGCCGTTTCAGTCACAGTTCAAAGCCAGCGGCCGAAGATATTTGTTTTTCAGGGAAAACGCTATACCGTCGAATATGCCTATGGACCCTGGCTGGTAAGCGGGGATTGGTGGCAACCAACGCTGTGGGGTTTGGAACAGTGGGACCTGGTAGCACGCGCACAGGATACGGCTTTACTGTGTTGCTGTCTGGTGCACGATCGCATCGAAGGCCATTGGCAGATGACGGCGCTCTATGACTGAACGCTATGTAGAGTTGCATGCTTCGAGCGCATTCAGTTTTCTCGATGGAGCGTCCCTGCCCGAGCAACTTATCGAGCGCGCAGTTGTGTTAGGCATGCCGGCGATGGCGTTACTCGATCGCAATGGCGTCTATGGTTCCGCTCGATTTCATACCAGTGCGAAGCGGAACGACATTCGTGGACATATCGGCGCAGAAATTGCGGTTTTGGGTTTTGGCTCACGCCTCACTCCTCCAGCGTGGCTGCCGTGCCAGCATAAGCCGGAACCGCCACGTCTGCCTCTGCTGTGTGAATCCCGAGAAGGTTACCAGAACCTCTGTCAGCTCATCACGCAGTTCAAAATGCGAGAGACAGCCAAGAAGGAAGGCACCGCAACCTTCAATGATTTAGAGCAGTGCGCATCTGGCCTGGTATGCCTGACTGGTGGCGATGAGGGGCCGTTGGCCGCTGCACTGACGCGTGGTGGAGAAGAGGCTGGACGCGAGACTGTCGAGCGGCTGATGCGCATCTTCGGCCACAAGAATGTCTACGTCGAACTGCAGCGCCATCGGGAGCGCGAGGAGGAATGGCGCAACCGGGCTGCAATCCGCATCGCGCATTCTCTCAACCTGCCGATGATTGCTACAAATGGAGTCCGCTATGCGATGGCATATGACCGGGAGATTCTGGACCTCTTTACTGCGATCCGTCATCATGTCGAACTCGATCAGTCCGGGCGGTTGCTGGCACAGAACAGCCAGCGTCATCTGCGCCCAGGACTGGAGATGGCCGCACTCTTCCGCGACGTTCCGGGAGCAGTCGAAAGCACCGTCGATCTGTCCTCCCGCCTCAAGTTCGAGCTGAGTGACCTTGGCTATGAGTTCCCACAGTATCCGGTGCCGGAGGGGGAGACGATGGACAGCTTTCTTAAGAATCGCGTCGCCGAAGGCGTGATACGAAGATATGGGCCGAAGAATGACCGGGGCCTGTTGGAAAGGGCAAGGAAGCAGGTCGAACATGAGCTTGCACTGATCGCAAATCTCGGTTTTGCCGGATACTTCCTCATCGTCTGGGACATCATTGAATACTGTAAGGGAAACGGTATCCTTGTCCAGGGTCGAGGCAGCGCCGCCAATTCCGCAGTCTGCTACTCTCTTGAAATTACGGCTATAGATCCTGTCGGCATGGAACTTCTCTTCGAACGTTTCCTAAGCGAGAGTCGTGGCGAGTGGCCAGATATAGACCTCGATCTTCCTTCCGAAGAAAAGCGTGAGCAGGCCATCCAATACGTCTACAAGCGGTATGGCGAACTCGGTGCGGCGATGACCGCCAACGTCACTACTTACCGCCAGAAGTCGGCAGCGCGTGAGGTCGGCAAAGCATTGGGCTTCGACGATAGGGCGCTAGGTCGGCTGTCGAGTCTCACCAGCCAGTGGGAGTGGCGTGGCAGGACCGATACGATGGCGCATTCGTTCCAGCACGCTGGGTTTGATATTCGGCATCCCCGCATTGCCAAATATCTCGAATTGTCGATGCGAATTCAGGATCTGCCTCGTAATCTCAGCCAGCACTCGGGTGGCATGGTGATCTGCAAAGGCTGGCTGAATCAGGTCGTTCCATTGGAACGCGCCACGATGCCAGGCCGGACCGTCGTTCAATGGGATAAGGAAGACTGCGCCGACCTCGGCATAATTAAGGTGGATCTGCTGGGACTCGGCATGATGGCAGTCATCAAGGATTGTCTGGAGTTGATCCCTGCACACTATGGCAAGAAAATCGATCTGGCCCAGTTGCCGGAGGACGATGAGGTCTACCGAACGTTGCAAAAGGCTGACACGGTCGGCATGTTCCAGGTCGAAAGCCGCGCGCAGATGGCGTCGTTACCACGCAACCATCCTGAGAAGTTTTACGATCTCGTTGTGCAGGTGGCCATCATTCGCCCCGGTCCTATCGTGGGGCAGATGATGCACCCCTATATGAGGAGGCGACAGAAAAAAGAGAAGGTCACGTATCCGCACCCATCGCTCGAACCCGTATTGAAGCGCACCCTGGGTGTGCCACTCTTTCAGGAGCAGTTGCTCCGTATAGCGATGACGGTTGCCGATTTTTCCGGTGCGGAGGCAGATGAGTTGCGCCGTGCCGTCGGCATGCGTCGTTCCTGGGAGCGCATGAAGAATCTGGAAGGCAAGCTCCGTGCGGGTATGACCACAAACGGAATCGACGTCGCGACCCAAGACAATATCGTGCAGCACATCAGTTCTTTCGCCCTGTATGGCTTTCCGGAATCGCACGCTGCCAGCTTCGCGCTGATCGTGTACGCATCGGCTTACTTCAAGGTGAAATACCTGGCAGCCTTTACCTGCGCAATTCTCAATAACCAGCCGATGGGGTTTTATTCTGCTGCGGTACTGGTTAAGGATGCGCAGCGACACGGCCTACGGATAAAACCCATCGATGTTCAGACTTCAGATTGGCCATGCACTGTGGAGCACGAGTCGGATGGATCGCTTTCATTGCGTATGGGACTGGGCTATGCGAAGCACCTGCGCAAGCAGTCCGCGGAGGCACTTGTGGAATCTCGCGCACAGGACGGACCGTTCCGTTCAACCGAGGATCTTGCCCTGCGTATCCCATCGCTCGACAGGAAAGAGCTCACTCTGTTGGCTCGCATCGGAGCCTTGAATAAAATCGATGGGATCGTGCATCGCCGCGATGCTCTCTGGCAGGTAGAGCGCGCCGGTAAGATGGAGGGGCCGCTGTTTAGACAACGGGGCGAATGGCTCAGGGATGATTCGGAGATACGTCCTCTGCAACAAATGAACGTTGAAGAGCGTCTGGTTGCGGATTATGCAGGCACTAGTTTAACGACAGACAAACATCCAATGTATCGTCGGCGTGCGGAATTGCGTCGCTATGGCGTTCGGACGGCAGAAGAATTAGGGCATTGCCGGAATGGA
>JBDTBI010000310.1:0-9493 GCA_039924215.1 Acidobacteriaceae bacterium | reverse complement strand
CGGTTGGCCCAGGTGCGTTCCGAACGCACAATGCCGCGCATGCGCCCCTGATCGTCAAATTCAATCACCGGTTCGGGAAGGTCGAAGTCGATCGAGCCGCGTTGTTCCCGACGCGCATACATCAACTGCGCCAGCCCAAACATACGCTCAAACTCCGGTACCAACGGTGCAAACTGCTCACGTGTTTCCGGGTCCCCCTCAAGAATTTTATGGACTTGCGTGTAGGTCATGCGGCGCACCGACCGGATCACGCCTTCCATCACTTCCGACGAGAGAACTTCCCCATTCGCCCCCAGGCGCATCACGCAGGAAAGCACCAGCCGTTCTTCTTCCGGGCGCAGACTGCATACATCCGTCGATAGCTCCATGGGCAGCATGGGAATGGCACGATCGGGAAAGTAGACGGAGTTGCCGCGCAATCGCGCTTCCAGATCAAGCGCCGTACCAGGATGAACATAGTGGGCCACGTCCGCAATATGCACTTGCAGTTCATACCCGCCATCTTCCAACGCACGAACCAGCACAGCATCGTCAAAATCCTTGGCCGTTTCGCCATCAATCGTGACGATGGGAAAGCCGCGAAAATCACGACGTCTGGACCCAATTTGCTCCTGGATTTTTGGGTCAGTCGCCGGGGGCACGGCGACAACACGAGCTTCCTGTAACGTGCGATCCGGAAATGTATGCGGTAAATAATGCTTGCGGATGAGAATTTCGACATCCACCCCGAAAGCATCTCGATCTCCCAGAACCTCAATCACCCGGCCACGCGCCGGTCGCGTCGCAGTCGGCCAGTCCGTAATCGCAACATCGACAACCAGGCCCTCCAGGTCCTCATAGTCCGTGTGCTGCGAGGCCTCGGCTCCCAGGACTCTGTCCGACGTTTCTTCCTGTTTTGGAATCTCCGCGCCAAATGGGACCAGAATCGCTTCGCTGATGCGCGCATTCAGCGGTGTTACGAAATTCCCCGCTATCCGTTCTCCGCGTGAGGAGCGGCTCGCATTCGCATAATGAAAGATGCCCACCACGGTTGGATTTCGGTGCTCCAGCACCCGCAGAATGCGCCCCAAACGGCGGTCGCCCCCGCGCGAGGGTAGCAGTTCCACCAACACCAGATCGCCCTGCATGGCATTTTCCATGCTGTTCGGGGGAATAAAAATATCCTGTTCTCCGCTTTTTTCCGGGGTCTCCGGCCGCACAAATCCATAGCCATCCCGGTGCAAATCCAGGCGTCCGCTCACCCAGTTGTTCCGTTTTTGAACGGCGGAAGCCACCGCCCAGAACTCCCGATCGACCTTGACCAGCTTGCCGCTGGCGGTCAGCCGGTCGAGCTGTTCCAGCAGCAGGCGACGTTCCCTGCCACCGCCCAGCCCCAGCTCGCGCGCCAGCTGTTTGTATCCGGCGCGCTGACCGGCGCTACGGGCCACCTGCTCAATAAGGTCCCTATCTGTCATGCGTCCAGCCTCTGGATTTGCAACGGATCGACCCGAAAATGGATCGGAAAGCATTGACCATGATGTTACCCTGCATTGACAGAATGCAAATTCTCTTCGGATTCATTCCCTATTTTGTGCGACTGCCGGTAAAATTTGAATAACTCGACAGGACTGTGTGGCTCGCCCGGGAAAATATTCCCTCGCGAGAATTTCAAAAAAAACGAATCTCCGCTCTGCAAATGACGATTCCTGGGACGATGATGGCGCATTGGCAGACCGATAGAAGCAATCAATAGCAACAATAGAAAGGATTTATGAACGCGATGTGGAAACCGAACCAGCCCGGCACCAGCCCCACTACCCCTTCGGACCCGATCCGCCCACAAACGCTCGCCCCGCTTAGCTCGGAACCGGCAGCGCAGCGTCCCAACCCAACCCCCGCCGGCTCCAGTAGCGAGCAGGCTACGATTGGCAAATCCCTGACCATCAAAGGCGAAATTACCGGCAGTGAAATGCTGTACATCGACGGCCATGTGGAAGGCTCTGTCAGCCTGCCTGGAAACCGCGTGGCGATAGGCCGCAATGGTCACGTGGCTGCCAACATCTCCGCCCGTGAAGTCGTGATCCTCGGTAAGGTCAATGGCAACATCAATGCCACGGACAGGGTGGATATCCGGAATGAAGGATCCCTGACTGGCGATGTCGTTGCCCAGCGCATCAGCATTGAGGATGGCGCCTATTTCAAGGGCGGTATCGACATTCGCAAGCCGGCTACTTCAGGCTCGAAGGAACCAGAAGCGGCGAAACCTGCTGCAACAGGTACACCGGCACACGTTTAAGCTTCAGGTTTGTTGGCTTTCATCGCTTGCGACGTGATTGGCGCAACGGCTTCGCTGCCCGAAAGCGAAACCGTTGTGCTGTCCGGCATAACCCTGTGCCCGCCTCCCCGCAACACGGCCTATAAGGCAACCGCGCTGCATCTTTTTCTACCTTCCTACATCTAAACGTTTGGACTCAGGAAGGTATGTTTCATGCTAAGTATTCGTTATAACGAGGATCGCGGTCACGCCAACCACGGCTGGCTGGACACCCGCTTTACCTTTTCCTTTGCCGATTACAATGATCCCAACCACATGGGATTCCGCTCCCTGCGCGTCATCAATGAGGATTTCATCGCACCCGGCAGGGGTTTCGGCACCCATCCGCATAAGGACATGGAAATCCTCTCGTATGTACTGAGCGGAGAGCTGGGCCATAAGGATTCCATCGGCTCCGGTGGAGTGATACGAAATGGTGACGTCCAGTTCATGTCGGCAGGCACCGGCATCCGCCATAGCGAGGCTAATCCTTCGCCGACGGAGACAACCCACATGCTGCAAATCTGGCTGCTGCCCAGCCAGACCGGCCTCGATCCGAAATATGGGCAGAAGCAGTTCCCCATTGTTAGCGAGATGAATCGACTGCATTTAATCGCCTCCCGTGATGGCAGAGAGGGATCGTTTTTGATCCGTAGCGAAGCCGAAATGTATGCCGGGAAACTTATCGCCGGCGCAACGCTGGAGCAAAAGCTGGCAGGCGGCCATGGCTGGGTTCAGGTAGCCGCTGGAGAGAGCACCGTGAACAAACAGGCGCTGCACGCAGGCGATGGTGTTGCCATCAGCGATGAAACATCCATCGAAATCGAAGCTGTCACGGATGCTGAGCTTGTGCTGTTTGATCTGGGGTAGTCCTGATTGAAAGCGCTGGCCTACAGATATCGCTCCATAAAGACGGTCACACGACGATAAGGAGAGGGTTGCACATCCTCCGGTCGAAGATACTGGAAACCTTCGGACCGATAGAGTGCGATCGCATGTTCCAGTGAATGATGCGTTTCCAGATATAGTCGCCGAGCCCCTCGCGCACGAGCAGCCGCAAGCACGCCGCGCAGCAATTGCCTTCCGATGCCATGTCCGCGCCATGGTTCGGCGACTGCCATTTTCGCTACTTCGAACGTGCCCTTTCCAATGGACAACAGAGCGCAGCAGCCCAGGATTTCCTTCGTGTCCGTGTTCGCAGCAAAATAAATACTGCCACCAGGGTCCAGTATGTGTTGTTGTGGATCGCCCAGGATTTCCAGGTCTTTCTTTTCCAGCTCAAAATAGGCAGTGATCCAGGATTCGTTCAGGGCGCGAAAGATCGCTTCATCTCCCGGCTGGAACTCCCGAATCTCGACGTTCATACACTGACAGGCGGGGCGGGCAAAATCTCTTCGACATCCACATCGACATCGACCCGCGTGGGATAGACACCGGTATAACAGGCTGTGCACCAGCGATTGCCTTCCCCCCCATCGCAGGCATGCAGCAGGCCTTCGAGCGAGAGATAGGCGAGAGAATCGGCCTCGATGAACTCGCAGATCTCCTCGACAGACTGATTGGCGGCAATCAGTTCGCGCTTGCTGGGAGTATCGACCCCGTAATAACACGGCGAAATAGTCGGCGGGCAACTGACGCGCAGATGCACCTCGGTTGCGCCCGCACCGCGCACCATACGAACAATTTTTCTGCTGGTTGTCCCGCGGATGATGGAATCGTCAACCAAAATGACGCGCTTCCCTTCCAGTAGATTGCGCACCGGGTTCAACTTAAGCTTCACCCCAAAATCGCGTATGCGCTGTTCCGGCTCGATAAAGGTGCGGCCTACATAGTGATTGCGAATCAGCCCGAAGCGAAACGGGATGCCGCTTTCGGCAGCATATCCAATGGCGGCAGTTACGCCGGAGTCCGGCACCGGTACGATCAGGTCCGCATCCACACCGGACTCACGCGCCAGTTGGCGGCCCATCTCCTCGCGGCTTTGCTGCACCCAGCGGCCAAACACCTTGCTGTCTGGGCGCGAAAAATAGACATGTTCAAAGATGCAGCTTGCCTGCGGCACACCGCTCGAAAATTGGCGGCAGGTGACGCCCTCCCGCGAAACCATAATCAGCTCGCCGGGCTTCACTTCGCGCTCGTAGGTGGCGTGCAACAAATCGAATGCGCAGGTTTCCGAAGCAAACACGACGGTCTCCGTCCCATCGGCATTCGTAATGCGCCCCATGGAAAGCGGTCGAAACCCGCGTGGATCACGCGCGGCAAAGATGCGATCTCGCGTCATCATCACGATGGAAAACGCGCCCTCGACCTGCCGTAGGGAGTCCGCAATGGCATCGATCAGCATGGGCTCTTTCGAATGAGCGATGAGTTGAACAATAATCTCAGAATCGCTTGTCGTCTGAAAGATCGCCCCTTCGCGCTCCAGTTGCACGCGCAGATTTCCCAGATGCAACAGGTTGCCGTTATGGGCGATGGCGATCAGGCCTTTCGTAGATTCCACGCGGATCGGCTGCGCATTCAACAGGGCCGAATCACCGGTCGTGGAATAGCGCGTGTGACCAATGGCCAGCGGGCCTGGCAGCTTGTCCAGCACGTCGTCGGTGAAAATCTCCGCCACCAGACCCATGCCTTTGATGTTCCACAGATTCTCGTAGTCCGCCGTCGCGATACCGGCGGATTCCTGCCCGCGATGCTGCAACGTATAGAGCGCCAGATAGGCCTGCCGTGCCGCATCCGGGTGGTTATGGATGGCTACCACGCCGCACTCTTCACGCAGCTTGTCGAAGGGCAGATTGTCTTTATCATCCATGGCTATTGGATCCGTCAATCCCTTAGATGGGTTCATTATGCCTGACCAACTGCAGAAAGTTCCCGATGAAATGTGGACTCCAACGCGTCGGGCAAACCCCTTCGCCACGACTCGAGCAGACTCGTAATGGACTCAGAAATCATCAGTTGGCCCCTCGCACTCAATTCAACTCGTTCGGAGATTGTCGAGCCGATGGTGAGCGCGGTCACGAGGCCGGAATCCTCCACGATCTTGCTGATCTTCTCGACAGATTCGGGGGCGCAGGTGACGATCACTGCACTCGCGTGCTCTGCAAACAAATGGCAGCAGATCGGCTCATCAGCAACGCTGTCGGGCATGGAAACGCGAACTCCGACATGGCCGGCAAAACAGCCTTCCGCCAAAGCAACCGCAATACCACCGTCAGAAATATCGCGTGCGGAATGTAACAATCCAGCATCGGCCAACTTCGCCAGGTGCTTGTGCAAGGCGGCTTCGCCGGCAAGCTGCAAGCCAGGCGGTCGCCCCCATAACTCTCCGAGAATAGTTTTAGCGAACTCGGAGGAACCAAACTCCTGAAGCAGGCCGTCGCGTGTGGTACTAGCCGGAACCGTCAACAGCAGGACAGCATCTCCGACCCGCTGAAAGTCTGCTGGTATGGCCTTCTTTACGTCTTCCAGAATGCCGACGATACCAATCACCGGCGTGGGATAAATTGCTTCGCCCTTGGTCTCGTTGTACAGCGAGACATTGCCGCCGGTAATCGGCGTACCCAGCGCGAGACAGGCTTCCGCAATCCCGTCAATCGCACTGGAAAGTTGAGCCATGATCTCCGGCTTCTCCGGATTGCCGAAGTTCAGGCAATTCGTCGCTGCCACAGGCGTCGCACCGGTGCAGGCCACCTTGCGCGCCGCTTCCGCCACCGCGTGGGCCGCACCCAGCCTGGGATTGAGATAGCACCACCGACTGTTGCCATCGAGCGCCATCGCCAGTCCGCGCTGCGTTCCTTTCAGTCGCATCACGCCAGCTTCCCCGCCCGGACCCTGCGCCGTATTGGTCTGCACCATGGTGTCGTATTGCTCGTAGACCCAGCTCTTGGAACAAATATTCGAGGACGCCAGCAATCGTTTCAGATCGGCGGTACAGTCTCGCTCGGCATTCAATTGCCGCAAAATCTCCGGCGTCAACCCATCCGGCACGGGTGCTTTCCATGTGCCAATCGGCCGATGATACCGTGGCGCATCGTCGGTAAGCGATGCGTTCGGAATGTCCGCGACCAGCACGCCATGATGCAGAATGCGCAGGCGTGATTCGGCAATCACCGTGCCCACCGTCACTGCATCCAATCCCCACTTGGCAAAGACGCACAGCACCTCGTCTTCGCGGCCTTTATCGGCCACCAGCAACATGCGCTCCTGCGACTCCGACAGCATCATCTCATAGGCCGTCATGCCGGTTTCGCGTTGTGGAACTCGGTCGAGTTCCATCTCAATCCCAACCCCGCCGCGACCGCCCATTTCGCACGAAGAAGACGTCAGGCCCGCCGCTCCCATGTCCTGAATGCCAACAATAGCGCCCGTGCGCATGGCTTCCAGGCACGCCTCCAGCAACAGCTTCTCCATGAACGGATCGCCCATCTGGACATTGGGTCGCTTCTTTTCCGAACCTTCGTGGAACTCTTCGCTGGCCATAGTGGCGCCGTGGATGCCGTCGCGGCCCGTCTTTGCGCCCACATACAGGACCGGATTGCCGACGCCAGTGGCCTTGCCGTAAAAAATCTCGTCTTTACGCACCATTCCAAGTGCGAACGCATTCACCAGCGGGTTGCCCGAATAGCAGGGCTCGAAGCGTGTCTCGCCGCCAAGATTCGGCACTCCAAAGCAATTGCTGTAGCCCGCGATACCGCTGACAACACCTTCCAGAATCTGATGGTTCTTATTCAGAACAGTGGCGGAAAGAACTTCTTCTCCTTTGGTTTGTGATGTCTCTTCGGGCGAAGGATTTTCAGAGGAAGGGGCTTCCGAAACGATCGGCCCAAATCGCAGCGAATCCATCACCGCCAGCGGCCGGGCCCCCATGGTGAAAATATCGCGCAGAATCCCACCCACTCCCGTGGCTGCGCCCTGATACGGCTCAATGTACGACGGGTGATTGTGCGACTCGATCTTGAAGGCGCAGGCCCAGCCGTCGCCCACATCGATGATGCCGGCATTCTCTCCCGGCCCCTGCACCACCCGTGCACTTTCCGTAGGCAGGCGCTTCAAATGCACACGCGAGGACTTATAGGAGCAGTGTTCGCTCCACATCACGCTGTAAATACCAAGTTCCGTCAGGCTGGGGGTGCGTCCAAGCGCACCCAGGATCCGCTGATACTCGTCAGCAGTGATGCCATGCTGCGCCAGTAGCTCCGGCGTAATTACCGCCGGCTCAGGGACCACAGAGGAGGATGCGGGTATCATCTTTTTGAAAGTGTCTACATATTTATTGTTACACGCCGGAACTGATTTGGAAGGCTTGCCGTGCGGACCACAGAGAAGACGTTGCGACGCCAATCCTGGGTGCCGGCTTCTGGTACACTTTGAAAAGTGTCGGCAGCCAGATTCCTTCTGCTCCGGCTTCTGCACCACCATCATCGCGATGTTTCGGGGAGTGGCTCAGCCTGGTAGAGCACCTGGTTCGGGACCAGGGGGTCGGAGGTTCAAATCCTCTCTCCCCGACCAATCTATTCTCTCGTGTATATGGGGTCTATGCAGCTTCCGCTTCACTACCTTCTAGCGTGGTTTTCGGTACATTCGGGACAACTGAAGTCAATTCAAACCCAAACCCGCACAGTTCAACCCCCTTTTTGCGGAAGGGAACGTCCTCTTTGATTTTGTCGTAGCGGGCGCTCATGCCCTCCCCTGCGTGACCCATCCAGTATTTTCGGAGCCCCTCCGGGCACTCGGTCTCCGTGCACTCGGTGTATTTCCGTAAATACGTATGTAGGAAGGCCCTCTGCAATTGCTTTCTCTATCTGCTTAAGGCGATCGATGGACAGGACAACTTTTTCAAACATCACCGGATGGGCCACCTTCCCCTGCCCGCCGCCAGCCACAAGACGATCGTAGATCCTACCGGGGAACATGGTCACTTTTATGGCGGCTGTCCACGGTTCCGGCAACTCCAATCTTCACTGGTCGATCACTTTGCCACTTTGCGGATGGCTGCCATCGTTCCTTCTCGGACGATGCTTCCATCCGCCTCGCGCACACACTAGCTGACGGTCTTCTTGTGTACGTCCAATCCTGCATAATGCATCTTTAAGTCCATCATGCCTCTCCTCTTCAGGCAGCCACGATGCTTGAAGGTTAGATATTTCCCTGGACTTGTCATTCAAACAACCTATTGAAACCTCACAACTAGGTGGCCCGACGCCTCCAACAAATCCGCAATAGGGATTCCTAACAAGGTTTACCCAGCTGTTGCGCGCGTCCGGTCCACAGGCCTCCGGGGATCTGGTTGTCCCGCAACGATCACCTGGATTCCAGATTCTCGCAGGGCGCTTAAGGACTTCTCGTCCGTGCCAGAATCCGTAATGAGCGTATGGAAGTCAGTGCATGGTCCGACATAGGCGAACCCCTGATTTCCGAATTTGCTGTGATCGGCTAACCCAATTCGTTCCTTGGCGATCTTCGTGATTAGTTTTTTGATCAGGGCTTCACCCTGGCTGGCGGTTGATATGCCATAAGTTGGATCGATCGCACTGATTCCTAGCACAGCCTTGTCTACCCGAATTTCATTGAGTGAGCGCTGCGCCCAGGGTCCGGAAAGATAAAAGACATCGCGCTGCAGATCACCCCCCGTACACATCGCATTGATATTGGGGGCACGTTGCAGCTGGCAGAGGATCAGGGGTGAATTCGTGACTACGGTGAGGCGGTTCCGTTGCAGCAGCCGTGTGGCAAGCTCGTAAACAGTGGTGCTGCCCTCCAGAAATACGGTATCGCCGTCGAGAATCAGTTTCGCGGCCTCTTCTGCGATCCATTGCTTCTCGTCAAGGTTTGCGCGTCCAAGCGCCTCATACGACGGTTGAAAATTGGTACTGGAAGATTTGGAGACAGCTCCTCCATGGGATCGGACGAGCAACCCCTCTTGCTCCAGAGCAGCCAAATCTCTGCGAATGGTCGCCGCTGTTACACCAAGCGTCGTTTTAAGATAGGTTGCGCTCACGGTGCGCTGCCGGGCGAGGACTTCACAAATTCGAAAACGTCGTTCCTCAGCGAGCATATTTTGTTCCTTGAGTGCTGGTGGCTCTGTATTTTGTGGTGCGATCTATCATCGCGATTCCCAGCATAGCAGTAATCAAGCACGAAACTGGGTATGACGCGCGCAAATTACGGCCACAACGCTCGTGTGCAGGTCGGGAGCATTTT
>JBDTBI010000309.1:0-6892 GCA_039924215.1 Acidobacteriaceae bacterium | reverse complement strand
GTCCGCGGCAGCTTGCTTCAGGTCCGCATAGCGGCCCTTTACATCCGCACCCAGCATCTTCGTCGTCCAGGCGGACTTGCGGAAAGCTTCAATCGCCGTATAAACATTATCGGGTAGATACCGTTCCGCCTGGCGCAGGTTCTTGACGTTCAAAGTCCCGCCTTGCAATCCGGTCTTAAAGATGGAATACAACACCATGTATGGATTTGCATCCGGGCTGACGGAGCGCACTTCGATACGTGAACTTTTCTCGTTCCCGATCGGAATCCGGATCATCGACCCGCGATCTACTGCCGATGCCTTAATCTGGTTCGGAGCTTCGAAATGGGGGTCCAGGCGACGATACGCATTCACACTGGCATTCAATAACAAACAGATGTCGTCTCCCTGGCTCAAAATGCGGTCGACAAATTCCCATGCGGACTTGCTGACCTTTTCTTCACCCTTGGGATCCCAGAACAGGTTCTTGCCATTTTTGCTGACGGAAACGTTCGTGTGCATGCCGCTTCCATTCACGCCGACTACCGGCTTGGGCAGAAACGACGCCGTCATTCCCTGGTGGGTTGCCACTTGGCGGCAAATCAACTTGTATAGCTGAATCTGGTCCGCTGCCGTCACGACTTCGCCATAGCCGTAGTTGATCTCAAATTGCGAAGGCGCTACCTCTGGATGGTCCTTCTCATTCTCAAAGCCCATGGCGCGCTGCACTTCCGCCGTGGTGTCGATAAAGGTGCGTAGCGGATCGCCCGGCAGCGAGTGGTAATAGCCACCTGTATTGACATACTCAAACTTGCCGGTCTGGTAATAGGTTCTCTCCGCGTCGACGCCCTGGAACAGAAAGCCTTCAATCTCGTTCGCTGCATTCAGGGTGTAGCCTTCCGTCTTATGCAGCTTCGCGGCAAACTGCTTCAACTCTCCGCGAATGTCCCCACTATACGGTTTGCCGTTCTTGTCGATCACTTCGCCAAAGACCAGCACCTTGCCTGAACCAAAGACATCTGCCGGGGCCCAATAAAATGCGCCCCAGTCAATACCCAGTCGCAGATCGCTTTCCCGTTGCGCGGTAAAGCCACGGATGGAAGAGCCATCGAACGTCAGGTTGTCCCAGCTTTTCACCAGAAACTTCTTGTCGTAGTCGAGCATGTGCAAACGGCCTTCCAGGTCGCTGAACAGCACCGTCACAGCCTTGATCCGCTTTTCATCGGTCAGATACTTCAGTCGCTGTTCCTGCATTTTGTGGGCCGCGACGCGGTTCTTCCGCTGTTCCTTGGCCTCCAGATTCAAATCCTCCAGCTCCCCATATGAGAGTGCAAGAAAATCACGCAATTCACTCGACATAACTTCCCCCCGTAAAAATCATTTTCAAATCAAAATTGGAATTTAGAGCGTTTGGATGCCGCTGCCACAACTTTTGGAATGCTTGTATATAGACTACGTCCCCACCCTCATGATGAGAAATAGATTCGCTTTATCCACCGCATAGTTTTTCTTTATCTTACGCGGCTCTAATAGCGAATGTCCGCCATCAGGTGGTCAACTTCCCGCTGCTGCTCTGCCGTCAGAGGCAACAGCGGCAGGCGAGCCCGCCCACCGTAATATCCATTCAGGTCGCATGCATACTTCAAGCCAGGCACGCCCATCTGGCGGCCGACAACGGAAGACGCCTGACCGATGCGCTCCTGCTTCTCTTCGGCCAGTCCCTGGTCGCCTTCCTTCCAGGCCATCCATATTTCCCAGCAGCACTGTGGCGCGCAGGTAGCAAACGCAATCACTCCGCCAGAGGCCCCCTTTTGCAGCGATGCATGCAGTGTCGTCGATCCGCCAGTCAGAACGGCAAATCCAGTATCCTTCTGGCGCGTCTTCATCGCGACAGGCGGGGCAGCGGCAGGGGCTGCAACGGCCAGCGCGGCATTGCCTTGTTTCAACTCCGTCGCCGGCATCAATCCTGCGCCGGAGTTGGCCGGCTGAGACGTCAGCATACGCCGTGTCACAGCGGCAAACGTCGGCGTTACCGTCACCGTCCTGTGTACGAATTGAGTCGCCTGGACCAGGGCCGCAACGCGCTCCGGCGCCCCGCTCGAATCTTTGATTCCAATGATATTCGGGTGCTGCGCCAGTTCCGCCACCACCTCCACCGGCAGGTCATACTGCGTAAAGGCGGGCACGCTGTACAGCACCACGGGCAACGGAGACTCGTCCGCAATCATGCGGTAGTACGTCAACATCTCAATTGGCGGCCCATCGGTTCGCAACAACTGTCGTCGGTAAAAATGAGGTGTGCGCACCAGCACAGCGTCGTATCCAAGTGCCGCGGCGCCTTCCGCCATCAGGAGAGTTTGCTGCAGGCTTTCCTGCCCCACGCCGGCAATCATCACCTTCTCCTGCGAACCCGCTGCGATGGCCGTAGCCAGCACTTCCCGCTGCTCTTCCGGTGCCAGCATGACAGCTTCCCCGGTAGACCCCAGCACCACCATTCCGGACAGTTGTGTTCTGGAGTAAAGCGCGACATTATGCTCCAGCTTGCGCAGATAGAGTCTTCCGTCCGGGTAGAACGGTGTCGTGATAGGAGGGAGAATTCCTTCCAGCAGCATGTCTTGATTGTAGGCGATGGCTCTCTGTCGCTGGAACTTTTCCGGAGCCGAAACGTACTATCCTAATGGGAATAGGTGATCACCGGAACGGAGGCTACTGGATGGTGAAGTTTCTATTGTGGTGCATGTTGCTGATCTTGTGCTGGCCGCTGGCACTGCTGGCGTTAGTGCTGTATCCAATCGTATGGCTGCTTCTGCTGCCGTTTCGAGTCGTGGGCATCGCCGTGCATGGCGCTCTGGCGCTCCTGGCCGCTATGATCTTCCTGCCCGCGCACCTGCTGCATGGGGCGTAGGATTAGACGCCCGTCGTAACGCGCGCCGGATGATACTGCTGCAGCGCATTCACTGAAATTTCCTGCTGTTGCACTGCCGCAATCCCGCCCGCGGCAGCACGAGCGGCGTTTATCGTCGTCAGGGTTGGGACGCGCTGCATAACGGCAGCCCGGCGAATGGCCTTCTCATCGAAAAATGTATCCTGTCCGCGCGGGGTGTTGATAATCAGCTGAATGCGGTCTCCCTTGATCAGGTCCACCACGTTCGGACGGCCTTCCTTCACCTTGTACACACGCTCGACGACGAACCCGGCTTTCTCGAGAACATCGGCGGTACCGTGGGTTGCGACCAGCTTGAAGCCCAACTCGACAAACTGCCGCGCCACTGCGACAACAGCCGCCTTGTCGTGATCATTCACGCTGATAAAGATCGTCCCTTTCGTAGGCAGTTTTTGTCCGGCTGCCAGCTGCGCCTTGGCAAAGGCCTCGCCAAAGCTGTCCGCCACGCCCATCACTTCCCCAGTGGATTTCATCTCCGGGCCCAGAACGGTATCGACTCCAGGAAATTTATTCCACGGGAATACCGGTGACTTTACAAAGTAGTGCGGCCCGGTTTCCAGCACCGATTTGCTGTCGATGGCATCGGGCAAAAACTCCCGCAGCTTGCGCCCTGTCATGAGTCGCGCTGCTATCTTGGCCAACGGAACACCGGTTGCCTTCGACACATAAGGCACAGTGCGGGAGGCGCGAGGATTCACTTCAATCACAAACACGTTCTCGCGCTGCACTGCGAACTGGATATTCACCAGCCCAATCACGTTCAGTGCCCGCGCCAATTTATGCGTGTGCGAACGAATCGTCGCCAGCGCCTGCTCCGACAGGTCGACGCTTGGCAACACGCAGGATGAATCTCCAGAATGAATGCCCGCTTCTTCTATGTGCTGCATGATGCCGGCAATCACGACGTCTTCCCCGTCTGAAAGCGCGTCGACATCCACCTCGGTTGCGTCTTCCAGAAAATGGTCGATCAAGACGGGCCGCTGCTGCGAATATTCCACCGCCTCCCGCATGTAGCGCGTGACCGCTTCATCGTCATACGCGATGACCATGGCGCGCCCGCCCAGAACATAGGAAGGCCGCACCAGTACTGGATACCCTACGCGTTGTGCGCCTGCAACAGCCTCTTCCACGCTGGTGGCCATCGCACCCGGCGGCTGCGCAATCTTCAAGTCATCCAGCAGCTTGCCGAATCGCTTCCGATCTTCCGCCAGGTCGATCGACTCCGGCGACGTCCCGATAATGGGCACGCCCGCAGCTTTCAACGGCAGCGCAAGATTCAGCGGTGTCTGTCCTCCGAACTGGACGATCATCCCGATCTGTGCCCCGGAAGCAGCTTCATGCTCGTAAATTTCCAGCACATCCTCAAAGGTCAACGGCTCAAAATACAGGCGGTCGCTGGTGTCGTAATCCGTCGATACCGTTTCCGGATTGCAGTTGACCATGATGGTTTCGTAGCCGTCTTCTTTTAGGGCAAACGCGGCATGGCAGCAGCAATAGTCGAACTCAATTCCCTGCCCGATGCGATTCGGACCGCTCCCCAGAATGATCACTTTTTTCTTCTGGGTGGGGGTGGCCTCATCCTCTTCGTCATAGCAGGAGTAAAAATAGGGCGTAAAGCTCTCAAACTCCGCCGCGCAAGTGTCAACCAGTTTGTAGACCGGTTTCAGCTTGTATTTCAGTCGAAGTGCGCGAATCTTTTCGGCGGCTTCCTGCCCTTGCATGCCCCACACATTGGCAATGCGCGCATCGGGGATGCCCATGCGCTTGGCCCTGCGCAGCAGCTTCGGTCCAGCCTTGTCGTAGGTTGTTTCTCCCAGCTCCGCGATGCAGTCGGTAATGTCTTTGATCTGCTGCAGAAACCACGGATCAATGGATGTCGTCCGCGCAACTTCGCGGACCGAATGGCCACAACGAAATGCATAGCGGATGTAGGAAAGCCGGTCGGGATGAGGCGTCACCAGCCGCTGCGTCAATCGGCGCGGCTCAATCACCTCCGCGGTAATGGCCTTGCCGGTGTCGAGCGACCGTATCGCCTTCATTAAAGCTTCCTTGAAGGTCCTGCCCATCGCCATTACCTCGCCCACCGATTTCATCTGCGGGCCCAGGCCTTCATCCGCTCCGGGAAATTTCTCAAATTGCCACTTCGGGATCTTTACGACGACGTAATCGATCGTTGGTTCAAAACAGGAGGGCGTTTTTTTCGTAATGTCATTGGGAATTTCGTCCAGCGTGTAGCCAACCGCCAGGCGTGCTGCAATCTTCGCGATCGGGAAACCGGTGGCCTTCGAAGCCAGTGCGGAAGACCGCGAAACGCGTGGGTTCATTTCAATCACAATCTGGCGTCCAGTCGTCGGTTGCACCGCAAACTGAACGTTGGAACCGCCTGTTTCCACGCCGATTTCGCGCATCACCTGGATGGCAGCATTCCGCATCGCCTGATATTCACGGTCGGTCAGGGTCTGTGCCGGCGCCACCGTAATGGAGTCGCCCGTGTGTACGCCCATGGGATCGACATTTTCAATGGAGCAGATGATGATCACGTTGTCGGCCAGATCGCGCATCACCTCCAGTTCATACTCTTTCCAGCCCAGCACAGATTCTTCAATCAGGCATTCATGCACGGGTGACAGATCCAGCCCGCGTGAAAGGATCTCCATCAGCTCTTCGCGGTTATAAGCAAGACCGCCACCGGAGCCACCCAGTGTGAAGGAGGGCCGAATAATCACCGGGAATCCAATTTTTGCGGCAAACTCCAATCCGTCACGAATGTTGTTCACCAGCGCTGAGCGAGCGACATCCAGGCCGATGCGGCGCATGGCATCTTTGAACAGCAGTCGGTCCTCCGCCTTTTTAATGGCTTCCAGTTTTGCGCCGATCAGTTCCACGCCGTACTTTTCCAGCACGCCGGAGTCGGCCAGTTCCACTGCAAGGTTCAGCGCCGTTTGACCGCCAACCGTCGGCAGCACGGCAAAGACGCCGCTGCGATTGGAAGCAGTCAACATCTCGCTTTCAATCCGAAGTATCTCTTCCAGGTATTCGAGTGTCAGCGGCTCAATGTAGGTGCGGTCCGCCAGGTCCGGGTCTGTCATGATCGTGGCCGGGTTGGAATTCACCAGCACCACTTCATAGCCATCGGCGCGAAGCGCTTTGCAAGCCTGCGTGCCGGAATAGTCGAATTCCGCCGACTGCCCAATTACTATGGGGCCGGAGCCGATGACCAAAATCTTCGTTATGTCATTTCTGCGTGGCATTTCTTCATTTTTCCTAATCTCTAGAAGCAGCTTGACCACATACTACTTTGGCGGGCAAAAATCGATCGTGTTATCTGTACCGTGAAGCGTAAGAACGACTGAAATCCTGTAGGCGGAAGTGCTATCCGCACAAACCAACGATTTAGGTTGATCCCACATGCGAAGTCGTTTAATTCCCTGTTCCCCCTGCTTCACGACAATCAGACGGTAGAAGCCCGCATTCACCATTCCTAAATTGAATGTTCCATCTTTTGCCGCAACAGATTGAACCACGGAACCTGTTTTAGGTATTCGTAGCTGCACCTCGACACCCTGGAAGCTCTCACCCGTTGTGTCTGCCACCGTACCCTGAACCACTCTATCCTTGGGTAGTTCAAAATTTGCAGGAGCTGGTTCTGATGCGCATTTTTGCTTCTGCGCCTCGATGCACTGCTGCTGGCTGGTACCCACGCAAACAGTTTGAGAAAAAAGAAAGCTAGTCGACCCCAACATTGCGACGAGTAGCATCTTTCTCACTTCTTCCACTCCTCCATCATCTTGCGAAAATCGTGGAAGAGGTACCGCGAATCATGCGGTCCCGGGCTGGCTTCCGGATGATACTGTACGGTGAATAACGGCATAGAGCGATGGCGCATGCCTTCAAGTGTGTTGTCGTTCAGGTTGATGTGGGTTAACTCCACTTCGCTCTGCTTCAACGAATCCGGGTCCACCGCATAGT
>JBDTBI010000308.1:0-4338 GCA_039924215.1 Acidobacteriaceae bacterium | reverse complement strand
TCAACAACTCCGAAAAACAGCCGCTGTTTTCTGTGCAGGAACGGGTGGAGATGATTACGGAAACCACGCGGGAGTTCGACAATGTTTCCGTCAGCACGTTCGATGGACTATTGGTGGAGTTTGCCCGCCAACAGCAGGCGCAGGCCTTGCTGCGCGGCATCCGGGCCATCAGCGATTACGAATATGAATTTCAAATGGCTCTGATGAACCGGCGACTGGCGCCGCAACTGGAAACCGTCTTTATGATGCCGGCGGAAAAATATTCCTACGTCAGCTCCCGCCTGATTCGCGAGGTCTTTCGCCTGGGCGGATCGGTCGAAGGGCTGGTACCTCCGACGGTGGTGGAGCGGCTGCGCTCCCGAATTCCAGAAGACCTGGATCGATCCAAAAACTCGCCTGAAAAATAGTTCGCACAACCGTTCCAAAGCGCGGAACTCTCCGAACCGATCGTTCACGAGCCGATTGGCCGACTACAAGTACCAGCCCCAGGCTTCTGTCGGTCTCCGGTACAACAGAATTGCTCTGGCTCGCCATCTCTGCGAAACTAGAACTACTATGAGCACGTCTGTTGCCCAGAAAATCTTGTCCGATCGCATCAACCGCATCGAAGTTTCCGCGACCATGGCTGTCACCGCAGAGGCAGCCGCGCTGCGCGCCCAGGGCGTGAACCTTGTGAACTTTGGCGCGGGCGAGCCCCACTTTTCCACGCCGCGCCACATCAAAGACGCTGCCATCGCCGCCATCGAAGGAAACTTTACGCGCTACACCGCGGTGCCCGGTATTCCCGAGTTGCGTAAGGCAATCGTCGAGCGCCACGCGAAGGATTTTGGATCGAGCTACACGCCGGAAGAGGCGATCTTCTCGACCGGCGGGAAACTGGCGTTGTTTGAGGCCATCAATGTGCTGGTGGACCATGGCGATGAAGTGGTGCTGCCGGTGCCGTACTGGGTCTCCTTTAAGGACATTATTCAGTTTGCGGGCGGCAAGCCCGTCTTTCTGGAAACCAGCGAGGCGGAAAATTTTCGCGTCACGGCCGCTGCTATTGAACAGGCCATTACGCCGCGCACCAAGGCCATCATTCTGAATTCGCCCTCCAACCCTTCCGGCGCGGTGATTGCGCCCAAGGACCTGGAGCAGGTGGTGCGGCTGGCGCATGCCCGCGGCATCTACGTGCTGCTGGATGAGTGTTATGCCTATCTGCAATACACGGGCACGCCCATTTCCGGGGGTAGCTTTACCGACTGCAAAGAGCACATCATCGTGCTCGGCTCCCTGTCGAAGACCTACGCGATGACGGGCTGGCGCGCGGGTTTTGCGCTGGGACCCAAGCCGATCATTCAGGCGATGTCCAAGCTGCAGAGCCAGAGTACGTCTTCCGCCGCGACCTTTGTTCAGAAGGCGGCGGTGACGGCATTGACCGCGTCGCAGCAATGTGTGGAGGAGATGCGCACCAGCTACATTTCCCTGCGTGACCAGGTGCTGGAAGGGCTACGAGGCATTCCGGGCATTCGTTGCACCACGCCGGAAGGTGCATTCTATGTGTATCCGAACGTCTCCGCATTCCTGGGCAAAGGAAAGGTTGGCAGCGCGTCGGAGCTGGCCACGCGGCTGTTGCATGAGGCGAATGTCGTGACTGTGCCGGGCGAGGCATTCGGAACCCAGGAGCACATTCGTCTTTCCTATGCGGTATCGGCGAGCGATATCGACGAGGGAGTGAAACGCATGAAGGCCTTTTTCGCTAAGCTGGGTTGATTGGAACTGGTACCACGCATCGCCATGTCAAAACTGTCGCCATTTCGTTTGCGCCCCTGGTTTCGCCCCATGGTTTGGGGCGAGCGCGACCTGACTCCCTGGTACGACTACAAAGCGGCCGATCAGCCCATTGGGGAAGTCTGGCTCAGTGGCGACACCAGCGTGGTCGATACCGGGCCTTTGACCGGGCAATCGCTGGCTGACGTATTTCGTGAACACAAGCAGGACCTGCTGGGTCCGACGCTGCATTCTCAGGAGCGGTTTCCGCTGTTGATGAAGGTGCTGTTCCCGCAGGAAAAGCTGAGCGTGCAGGTGCATCCCGGCGATGCCATGGCGCGCGAACACGGCGAGCCCCATGGAAAAACGGAGTGCTGGTATGTGCTGGACGCCGAGTCCTGTGCGGAAGTGGCTCTCGGGCTGCGTGCCGGCACCACACTGCCGGCAGTGCAGGCGGCGATTGAGAACAAGACGCTGGAAACACTGCTGCAATCGGTTCCGGTTCAGAAAGAAGATATGATCTTCGTCGATGCGGGAACGATCCATGCAATTTTTCCCGGCGTCGTGATCCTGGAGACGCAGCAAAATTCCGACATGACCTACCGGCTGTACGACTACGGCCGCCCCCGCGAACTGCACCTGAAGGACGGGCTGCAGGCTCTCCGGCTGCATACGGATGCGGGCAAAGTACCGCCGAAGAGGGAATCGAACGGGGTCGAGGAATCTACAGGCTCCAGCCGCGATCTGCTGTTGCGGTCAAACTATTTCAGCGTCGATCGGACGCGGCTTGCAGCCGCGAATTGTACAGGAAGCTTCTCTCTTCCTGCAGACAGGCAATCGCAGACGGATTCCGTGCAGTTGATTTTTGTTTCCGCGGGTGCGGGCGCTCTCCACTCGAAGGGCGAAGCCCCGATTCAACTGCGGCGCGGAGACCTTGCCGTGGTTCCCGCATGTACAGGCGAGTGGAGCATGACTTCCTCCGAATCGATGGAATTTCTGCGGGCAATACCTGAATAATTGTTAGTGATTGAGTAAGTTCCCCTTTTCGCCGATTCGGCTTGGAAGGTATTGTCGCGCGTATCCCGCTGCGCGTGATTCGTTTACGATAAACGTACCGTGAATCCCCCCATGGACTTCCGACCCTTCATTCTCGCTGGCGGCAACGGAACCCGCTTTTGGCCCCGCAGCCGGCGCAAACACCCCAAGCAGGTGCTGTCGCTCGATGGCGAACGCAGCATGCTGCAGCAGACTGTGGACCGTCTGCTCCCCCTTGCATCCAGCCAGCACATTTGGGTCCTTACGAATGAGTCGCTGCTTCCAACGGTCGCGGTGCAGTTACCGAATGTTCCTTCTGCGCAGGTTCTGGCCGAACCTGTGTCTCGCAACACGGCCCCCCCAGCGGCTCTGGCGGCATTTCTGCTGGAACTTGAGGCTCCGGAGGCGATCCTTGGGCTGTTTCCAGCCGATCACGCCATTCAGGATGCAAGGGGTTTTGAGCAAGTGCTGCGGGCCGCGTGCGAACTGGCGGCATCGGGAGATAACATCGTCGTTCTGGGAGTGAAGCCCAGCCGCCCGGAGACCGGATACGGTTATATCGAAACTGGCAGCAGGCTGGATACGTCCGCTGTGCGTGTTCGCCGCTTCACGGAAAAACCCAATGTGGAACGCGCGAAAGAATTTGTTGCGTCCGGAAATTATTTCTGGAACAGCGGAATGTTTCTGGCCAAGGCGCGTACTTTGGCTAACGCTGTGCGGGAACATCTTCCCGATACCGCGCCGCATCTGGAAGAGATCGCGCAATCGTATGGCACGCCGGAATTTGCCGCGACCTTCGCCAGGCTCTATCCAGAGTGCGAGAACATCAGCATCGACTACGCGATCATCGAGCCGCGCTCGGCGAAGGGGGAGCAGCGTTCGGGCCTCTATTGCCTGGTGGCAGATTTTGGCTGGAACGACCTTGGTTCGTGGGCCGCGCTGTACGATCACAAATTGTCTCACGGCCTGAATGTGCAGGGCGGCGACAATGTGGTGGAAGCAGCGGCGCAGAGCCTGCTTTCATCTCACGGTAACTACGTGCACACCCCGTCAAAACATGTGGCGCTGGTGGGCGTGGAAAATCTGATCGTCGTGGAATCCGGCCATGTGCTTTTGATCACCACCCGCGACAAATGCCAGGATGTTGGCAAGCTGGTCAAGCAACTGCAGCAGGAAAAACAGGACAACCTGATTTAATGTGGCCGAATGAAAACCGTGACCCTCACTGATATGTCCCTTTCCTGCCCTGTGAAGTTCGGCACCGATGGCTGGCGCGGCGTGATTGCGGAGGACTTCACCTTTGCCAATCTTCGCGCGGCTGCCAGCGCGATTGCGAACTACATTCTGACGGAGGAAGACCCGAAGCGAGGGGTGTGCATCGGCTACGACACACGCTTCGGTTCGGAGCGCTTTGCGCAGGCCGCGGCGGAGGTGGTGGCGTCGGCCGGCATCGCGGTGCAACTGGCCGACAGTATTGTGCCGACGCCGGCGTTGTCTTACGCCGTGCGCAACAGCGCCGCCGCCGGTGGCATCATGATCACTTCCAGCCACAAT